>JAAZOP010000587.1 GCA_012797735.1 Myxococcales bacterium | reverse complement strand
CTCGCCCGTCCCGGCACCCCCGCGGGCGACGCGCTGCGCGCGACGCTCGCCGCCGCCCGCGACGCGGCCGCCTCCGCCACCGGCGTCCCGATCCCCGCCGTCGATCTCCGCGGGACGCCGGCAGGGACCGACGATTCGTACCGCATTCGCCTGTACGACGTCCCGTTCGGCACGGGACGTCTGCCCGCCGGCCGCGTCCTGGTGCTCGGCCCCCCGGCCGCGCTCGATGCCCTCGGCGAGACGGCCGAGAGGACCGCAGTCGAGTGGTCGCGGCGGGCCGCCGCCTGGATCCCGCGCGAACGGGCCGCCGAGGCCCGCGCGGCGGGTTGCGCGACGCTGGAACCGCCCGAGGTGCTCGGCGAGCACCTCCGCGCCGTCCTGGTCCGCCATGCCGCCCAGCTCCTCGGACACCAGGAGGTCCAGGACCTCCTCGACCGCCTGGAGGAAACCGCGCCGGCGCTCGTGCGCGCCGCGACCCCGAAACCCCTGCCGCTGGAACGGCTCGTCGCGCTGCTCAAGATCCTCGTCGAGGAGGGGATCTCGATCCGCGACCTCCGCCGGGTGCTCGAATCGGCCGTGCAGCACGGAGCGGAGAAGGACCCGTATCTGCTGGCGGAGCGGGTTCGCGCGGACCTCAAGCGGGCGATCACCGCGGCGTTGACCGGGGGCGGACCGCGGATCCGCGTGCTGCTGGTGGCGCCCGAGGTGGAGGACGTGCTGCGGGACGCGATCCGCGACCTGGGCGACGGGCCGCGGATGGTGATCGATCCCGACACGGCCGAGGCGGTGGTGCGGTCGGCGCGCGAGGCGGCGGCGGCGTGGCCGCCGGACGACGGGCCGCCCGTCGTGCTCACGCAACCCGAGATCCGCCGGCACCTCTGGCGCCTGCTCGACCTCGACCTCCCCGACGTGCGCGTCGTCTCGTACCGCGAGCTCGACCCGGCCGTGCGCATCGAGCCGGCCGGCAAGATCGCCGTCGGGCGCGCCGCGGCGGCCCCCGCGTCGCCGCCCTGAGCCCGGCCGGCGCCGCCCGGGCTTTCCTGAACGGCCCTTCATTTATTGTCTTGACAGAACGACCGCCGCGGGCGGAGATCCCATCAGGCCCAGTGGGGATGCGGCCCCGGGCGGCGACCTCGTCCCGAGGACGAGGCGGACCACGCGCATCGCGGGAGGAAGAGGCATGTTTCGGATCGACGAACGCGACATCCAGTTCAACCTCTACGAGTACCTCAAGCTGGAGGAACTCCTGGCCTTGCCGGCGTTCCGCGAGTTCGACCGCGAGACGTTCGACCTGCTGCTGCGCAACGCCTTCGACCTGGCGAAGGAGGTCGTCGCCCCCGTCAACGCTCCCGGCGACCGCGCGGGCTGCCGGCTGGACGAGAAGGGACAGGTCCACGTCCCGCCCGAGTACCACGCGGCGTACAAGGCGGTCCGCGAGGGCGGCTGGTTCGGCCTGTCCGACCCCGTCGAGTGGGGCGGGCAGGGTTTGCCCGAGCTGCTCCGCATGGCCGCCTGGGAGGCCTTCTGCGGCGCCTCCTGCGCGCTGATGATGTATCCCGGCCTGACCCAGGCCGCCGCGTCCCTGATCATCGCCCGCGGTAGCGAGGAGCAGAAGAAGACCTTCGCCGAGAAGCTGCTGTCCGGCGTCTGGGGGGGCACGATGTGCCTCACCGAACCCCAGGCCGGCAGCGCCGTCGGCGACAGCCGCGCCTCCGCGAAGAAGATCCGCGAGGGCTGGTACAAGATCCAGGGAACGAAGATCTTCATCTCCTCCGGCGACAGCGACCTGGTCGAGAACACCGTCCACCTCGTCCTCGCCCGTACCCCCGACGCCCCGCCCGGCGTCAAGGGACTGTCGCTGTTCATCGTCCCCAAGTTCCGCGTCGGTGCCGACGGCAAGCTCGGTCCGTTCAACGACGTCCACGTCGCCGGCATCGAGCACAAGATGGGCATCAAGGGTTCCGCCACCTGCACCCTCGCCTTCGGCGACAACGACCAGTGCGAGGGGTGGATCGTCGGCAACGAGGGCGACGGGATCGCGATCATGTTCCACATGATGAACGAGGCGCGCCTCGGCGTCGGCCTCCTCAGTCTCGCCGTCTCCTCCGCCACCCACCTCGAAGCCCTCGACTACGCCCGCGAACGCATCCAGGGCGTGGATGCGCGCCAGATGAAGGACCCCAACGCCCGCCGCGTGCCGATCATCGAACATCCCGACGTCCGGCGGATGCTCCTCACCCAGAAGGCCTACGTTCACGGCCTGCGCGCCCTGATGTACCGCGTCGCCCGCTGGGGCGACGTCGCCCGCCACGGCTCCGGCGAGGAACAGGAGAAGTGCCAGGCCCTCGTCGATCTCCTCACCCCGATCTGCAAGGGCTACGGGTCCGACCGCGCCAACGATGTCGCCGCCACCTCGGTCCAGATCCTCGGCGGCTACGGCTACTGCCAGGAATACCCCTGCGAGCAGTACCAGCGTGACGCCCGCATTTTCACGATCTACGAGGGCGCGAACGGCATCCAGGCGATGGACCTCGTCGGCCGCAAGCTCGGCATGAAGCGCGGCATGGTCTTCATGACCTTCCTCGGCGAGATCCAGGGCTTCCTCGCCAAGGCCAAGGAACACGCCGCGCTCAAGGACTGCGCCGCCGAGTTGGAGAAGTCCGTCGAGGACCTCCAGGGCATCGCGATGACCTTCATGGGCAAGAACATGGCCGGCGAGACGCTCTACGTCCTGCTCCAGGCCACCCCGTTCCTCAAGTTCATGGGCAACACCGTCACCGCCTGGCTCCTCGGCGAACAGGCCCTGCTCGCCGCCGACAAGCTCGCCGCCCTCGGCAAGGGCACCGGCGACCCGGAGGCCGCCTTCTACGACTCCAAGGTCAAGATCGCCCGCTTCTTCTTCAAGAACCTCCTCCCCGAGAACCGCTCGATCTGCCAGGGCATCCTCTCCGAGGACACCTCCGCGCTCGACGTCGTCCTCTAGCGGCGGTCGGTTCGCGACGCCTCCGAGCGCCACCCCGCCGTCGTTCGGCTTCGTGTGACGGCCGCCTCCTCGCGCGATCGGCGTGCCTCGTGGTGCGATGTTCGGCCGTTGTGGTACAAGCGCCCGATGGCTTCGCTCGGCGCCGCGATCGCCCTCGTTCAGGTCCTCTCGGACGTCGGTCCGCGCCGAGCCCTGTTCGCTCCGGTCGCCCTCTTCCTGGGGACCGGAGGACGCGGTCCCTTCCTCGAGGATCTGCGCGCGGGGTGAGCGACCATGCTGTTCCTCTCGGCGATCGGCATCGGCTTCCTCCACACCCTCTTCGGCCCCGACCACTACGTTCCGTTCATCGTCATCGGCCGCGCCCGCCGTTGGGGTCTCGGGCGCACCTCCCTGCTGACCTTCGCCTGCGGCCTCGGCCACGTCCTTTCCAGCGTCGTGATCGGACTCGTTGGCGTCGCGGCCGGTGTCGCGCTGCAGCGCGTGCAGGGTTGGGAAGAGGCGCGCGGCGCCTGGGCCGGCTGGGCCCTCTTCCTCCTCGGCCTCGCCTACTTCGCCTGGGGCCTCTGGCGCGGTGCCGCCGGCCGGCGGCACCGCCACGTCCACCTGCATCCGGACGGCACGGTCCACGATCACCCGCATGCGCACGAGCGGGAGGGACACCCGCCGGTGCACGCGCACGCCCACGCCGCCGTCCTCGACCGCCGGGACGGGACGCCGCACGACCACCTTGACGGCGTCGAGCCATCCGCCGCCGCGGACCGCGCCGCCACCGACGGGGGCGAGCCGCGCAGCTGGAAGAGCCTCACCCCCTGGCTCCTGTTCCTGGTCTTCGTCCTCGGCCCCTGCGAGCCGCTGATTCCGCTCTTCTTCGCCTCCGCCTTGTCCGGAGCCTGGCACGAGGTGGTCCTGGTCGTCGTCGGTTACGGTGTCGCGACGCTCGCCGCCATGCACGCCCTGGTTTCGTTGTTCTGGTTCGGCCTGCGCCGCCTCGACCTCGGATCGTTCGAGCGCTGGACGCACGCCGCCGCCGGTGCCGTGATCGCGCTGGCCGGCGCCGCGATGGTCTTCCTCGGTCTGTAGTTTTCCGGGGATGCGCCGTCGCCGGCCGCCTGGAACCCGCCGTCGCAGACGCCGGGACCCCCGATCGGCGGGCCGCGCCGGGTCGCCTGCTACGCCGGCGCCGGCGACCGCACCGCCGCCCGGATCCGTTCCACGAGTTTCGTTCGTCGCAGCGTCGGCCGGTCGTTGCGCACGGCACGCCACAGCGCGCGGCGGGACCCGACGAGCAGCACGAGCCGGCGGCCCCGCGTCACGGCGGTGTACAGCAGGTTGCGCGCCAGCATGCCCCAGTGCGACGGCACCAGGGGCACGATCACGACCGGGTATTCGGAACCCTGCGCCTTGTGGATCGAACAGGCGTACGCCAGCATCAGCTCGTCCAGGTCGGCCGCGCCGTAGGCGACCAGCCGCCCGTCGAAATCGACGACCACGTCCCCCTGCGCCTCGCGCGCCGCGGCGATCCGGCCGAGGTCACCGTTGTAGACGTCGCGGTCGTAGTCGTTGGCGACCTGCATCACGCGGTCGCCGACCCGCAACCGCTTCCACCCGCTCACCGCCTCCAGCCCGTTCGGGTTGAGCCGCGCCTGCAACGCCTCGTTCAGCTCCTGCGACCCGGCCCGCCCGCGGTTCATCGGACACAGCACCTGGATGTCCCGCACCGGGTCGACGCCGAGCCGGCGCGGGACGTCTTCCGCCACCAGCCGCACGATCCGCTCCGTCACCCGCTCCGGTTCCTCCTCGAGGAAGTAGAAGTCGCCGCCCTTGTCCGGCGCGCTCTGCGGCGCCTCGCCCCGCCGGATACGGTGCGCCCCCGCCACGATCCGGCTCGCCGCCGCCTGCCGGAAGACCTCCGTCAGCCGCACCACCGGCACGCGCCCCGATTCGATCACGTCCCCCAGCACGTTTCCCGGGCCGACCGACGGGAGCTGGTCCACGTCGCCCACCAGGATCAACCGCGCCTCCGGCGGGATCGCGGCCAGCAGGTGGTGGGCCAGCACGACGTCCAGCATCGAGGCTTCATCGATCACCACCACGTCGGCCTGCAGCGGCGACCCGCGCCGTCGCTCGAAGCCGCCGCCGCGCGGGTCGAACCCCAGCAGCCGGTGGATCGTCTGCGCGGGGAGCCCCGTCGCCTCGCTCAGGCGTTTCGCCGCGCGGCCCGTCGGGGCGGCGAGCGCCAGGCGCAGGCGCTTGCGGCCGAGGATCGCCAGCGCCCCGCGCAGCAACGTCGTCTTGCCCGTTCCCGGACCGCCCGTGATCACGAGCACCTTCTCGGTCAGCGCCCGGGCCACCGCCTCCCGCTGCCGTTCCGCGAGCCGCAACGACGCCTGCGACTCGTACCAGGCCAGCGCCCGATCCACGTCGATCGCCGGCCCCGCCGCAGGCGCCGCCAGCAGGTCCGCCAGCGACTCCGCGATGCCCCGCTCGCACGCGGCCAGCGACGCCGGCGCCAGTTCCGCCGGCACCCAGTTCACCCCCGGGGCCGGGACCGCCGGCGGCGGCGGCTCCCCCGCCACCCGCCGCGACAGGAGCAGCGCGTCCAGCGCGCGCTCCGCCGGTCCCCGCGGCACCTCCAGTTCCCGCTCCGCCCGCTCCAGCAGCTCCTCGCGCGGCACCCACACGTGGCCGTCGTCCGACGACCGCGACAGCGCGTGCAAGAGCCCCGCCTCCGCCCGCGCAGGAGCGTCCGGCGGCAGGCCGAGGCGGGCGGCGATGCGGTCCGCCGTCTTGAAGCCGATCCCCTGGATGTCGTGCGCCAGCCGGTACGGGTCGTGGTGCAGGACTTCGATCGTCTCGTCGCGGTACCGCTTCCAGATCCGGTGCGCCAGCAGCGGCGAGATCCCGTGGCTCTGCAGGAAGATCATGGCCTCCTGGACGACCCGCTGCTCCCGCCACGCCTCCCGCACCCGCTCGACCCGTTTCGGCCCCAGCCCCTCCACCTCCGCCAGCCGCTCCGGCCGCTCCTCCAGCACCGCCAGCGTCTCTTCGCCGAAGGTCGCCACGATCCGCCGCGCCAGCTCCTTGCCGATGCCGCGGATCAGGCCGGAGCCGAGGTACCGTTGCAGCCCGGCCAGCGTCGCGGGCACCACCGACCGGTACGTCTCCACCTCGAACTGCGGCCCGAACCGCGGGTTGCGCACCCATCGCCCCCGCAACGACAGCTCCTCGCCCACCTGCGCCGCCCCGACGTTGCCGACGACCGTCACCGGCTCCGCGCCCCCGGCCGGCAGCACCCGTAACACCGCGTACCCCGAGTCCTCCGAACGGAACGTCACCCGCTCCACGGTGCCTCGGATCGAATCGATCCCTTCCCGCGCCCCGGGACGAAGCAGCAACACCTGGCGGGAGCGACGGCGCACGGCCCCGAGACTACCCCGGCGCCGCCCCCGGCGGTAGGGGAGTCCGACTCCCGCTTCCCGACGGAAACGGGTCGGCGCCGCCGGTCGTCAGCCGGCAGAAACCGTCCGAGGTGCCCGTTCACGGCCTCCAGCACGGCTGGGCAGAGAACGAGCGGCGCGTCGGCGAGGGCCGCGCCCGAGCCGATGCGCGGGGGGTCCGGGGGGACGCAGAGGCCGCGCCTGGGAAGCCGCCGAATTCCGGCCGATGTGCGGCCGGGCGGTTCCCCCCGGGTGAACGGATGCCGTCCGAGAACCATCAACCCGGCGAGAGCCGGCCGGAGGCCACCGCCGCCCGAGCGCGCTCAGGGGGCCACTCCGGGTGGGTCCGCACCGTCACGAACGCCTCGGGCGACCGCACCGCCGCCCGCGCCAGCCGGCGCCCCACCTCGAGCCAGTCGCGGCGGCGCGCCTCGAGCGCCGCGATCGCCGGCAGCCCCGCGTGGCGTTCCACCCGCAGATGCGCCCCGTGTTCCAGTCGCGTCGCCTCCCCGCGGTGCCGCAGCGCCACCGACAGGACCCAGTCCCCGCCCGGGTGGCGGTCGAGTTCCACCGCCAACCCTTCGCACTCCTCCAGCGCCCGGTGCTCGGGTCGGCCGAACGGCCCGCGCCGCGACAGCTCCAGCCGGCCGGCGTCCCACCGCAGCACCGGACCGGCGTGGGCCGCCGCCCGCGAGATGCTGATCGCGATCGCACCCGCCAACGCGCAGCCCACCGCCCCCAGCAGCAACGTGCTGCGTGCCGGGTCGCCCGGCAGGTAGCGCAGCGCCGCGCCCGCCAGCGGCAGGGCCCCGAGCGCCACGGCGATGCCGCCCTGCAGCCACCCCCTTCCCGCCCCCGGCCGCGTCACCTCCACCGCGTTCGCGCCGGCCTCCACCAGACAGCGCAGCGGACGCGGCACGACCTCGGCCGTCCCGACCAGCAACGCGCCCTCCACGGCGCCGGCCGGCTCGCCGACGTCTCTTGGGTCGACGGCCAGCAGATCCCCGTCGGCCAGCACCTCGGGCCGGCCCGGCGCTAGGCGCCGTCCGCCGAGCAGCAGGTTCGCCCCCTCGACGAACAGCTGCGGTGCTCCGCCCTCCGGCCGCCGCCACCGCAACACCGCGATCCGGGCGTCCCGGGGCAGAATCTCGCCGGGTCGACGCGGCAGCAGCCAACCTTCCCGCAGCACGATCTCCGTCTCGGGACGGTCCAGCAGCCACAGCGCCCCCACCTCCCCCCGTGCGTCGAACGACGCCAGCTGCGCCCCCGGCCCGGCCGCGCCTCGTGCCACGAACCGGGTAGTAGCATACCCGCCGCCGGTATACGATGCCGTCCCCGGGAGGTGCACGATGACTCCACGAACCGTCGCGCTGCTCCTGGCCGCCGTCCTGCTGCCGCTCGCCGCGCGGGGCGACGAGCGTCCCGCGGAGCGCCATCCGCTGACCGCCGAGGATCTCTGGAACCTCGACCGCCTTTCCGATCCGCAACCCTCCCCCGACGGCGCCCGCGTCGCCTTCGTCGCCACCCGGTACGACCTCGAGGCCAACCGCGGCAACGACGACCTCTACCTCGTCCCCGCCGCCGGCGGCGATGTCCGGCGCCTCACCACGAACGACGGCCCCGACCGCCACCCCCGCTGGATGCCCGACGGCAGCGCCATCCTCTTCCTCTCCTCCCGCGGCGACGACGAGGCGCCCCAGGTCTATCGCCTGCCGCTCGACGGCGGCGACCCCCAGCGACTCACCGACTACCCCTCCGGCGTTTCCGATTTCTGGATCGCGCCCGACGGCGCGTCGCTCGCCCTGACCACCGAGGTGTTTCCCGACTGCGACGACCTCGCATGCACCGCCCGGCGGCTGGAGGAGCGCCGGGAGGCCGGCATCGAGGCGCTGGTGGCCGACGCCCTGCCGTACCGCGTCTGGAACTCCGTGCGCCGCGGCCTCGTCAGTCACCTCTTCCTCCACCCGCTCGCGGAAGGCGGGACGCCCCGCGACCTCACCCCCGGCCCCCACGACTGTCCTCCGATCGACCTCGGCACCTCGCACGACGTCGCCTTTTCCCCCGACGGCGCCTTCCTCGCCTACACGCTCAACGCCGACCGCGACGTCGCCTGGAGCACGAACAACGACGTCTGGGAAATCCCGCTCGCCCGCGGCGGCGCCGTGCGCCGGGTCTCCACGGGCCCGGGCAACGACGCCGGTCCGGCCTACTCCCCCGACGGCCGCTGGCTCGCCTGGCTATCGATGGAACGCGCGGGTTTCGAGGCCGACCGGCGCCGCATCCTGCTCCAGGATCGGGGCACCGGCGAGGTCAGCGAGCTGGCCGCCGCGCTGGACCGCAGCCCCGAGGAACTCCACTGGGCCCCCGACGCCTCGGCGCTGTTCTTCGTCGCCCAGGACACCGGCCGGACCCGCGTCTTCCGCGTCGGCGTCGCCGGCGACGACCCGCGCGCCGTCACCCGCGACGGGTCGTACGATTCGCTCGCCGTCCTCCCCGGCGGCGACGCCGCGGTCGCGATCCGCCAGAGCCACGCGCACCCTCCCGAGGTCGTCCGGCTCGACCTGTCGTCCGGCGCCTTCACCCCCCTCGACCACCTCAACGACGACCGGCTCGCCGTCCTCGAGATGCCGACTGCGCGCGAGTTCTGGTTCGATGGCGCCCGCGGCGACACCGTCCACGGCTACCTCCTCGAACCCGCCGCACGGCGTCCCGGCCGGAAGCTCCCCGTCGTCTTCGTGCTCCACGGCGGCCCGCAGGGCTCTTTCGAGGACGGGTTCCATTTCCGCTGGAACCTCCAGCTCCTCACCTCGCCGGGGTACGCCGTCGTCGCGATCAACTTCCACGGCTCGGTCGGCTTCGGCCAGGCCTTCGTCGATTCCGTCTCCGGCGACTGGGGCGGCGCTCCCTACGAAGACGTGATGCGCGGGGTCGACCACGTCCTCGCCACCTTCCCCGAGCTCGACGGCCAACGCCTCGCCGCCGTCGGCGCCTCCTACGGCGGATACCTCGTCAACTGGATTCTCGGCCACACCGACCGTTTCCGCTGCCTCGTCACCCACGCCGGCGTCTCCGAGTTGTGGAGCAAGTACGGCTCCACCGACGAGCTGTGGTTTCCCGAATGGGAGTTCGGCGGCCCGCCGTGGGGGAACCCCGAGTCCTACGACCGCTGGAGCCCGCTGCGCTACGCCGCGTCCTTCCGCACCCCCACCCTCGTCACGCACGGCGAGGGCGACTTCCGTGTGCTGTACACCCAGGGCACCGCGATCTTCGCCGCCCTCCAGCGGCAGGGCGTCCCCTCCCGCCTCCTCCTCTTCCCCGACGAGGATCACTTCGTCCGCAAACCGAAGAACGCCCTCCTCTTCTGGCAGACCCTCTTCGACTGGCTGAAGACGTATCTCGAACCGCCACGCCCGGTCTGGACTCCACCGCCCTCTCCCGCGCCGGCTCCCGTCCCCGCGCACTCCGGCACGACGTCCACCGGCCACGACGCCGGCGGCCCTTGATTCCCCCCCGATCCCGGCCTACCATTCCATCCTGCGGCTCGTGCCGGCAGTACTGGGGCTGGGGTGCAGATGGGACCCGAGGAATCGGATCGCACGAAGAAACACTCGCAGGAGAAGGTCCTGCGGGCGTTTCTCGAACACGTCACGGGGAGCCACCCGGCGGCGAAGAAGACCAGTCAGCCCCCTGCGGCCGAGCCGACCGGTGACAAGGAGTCCGATCGTTCCACTGCGGCCGACGGGGGCGGCCGGTCGCCGCGCACCCCCTCCACGCCGCCCCGTCCTTCGCCCCGGCCGTTGCATCCGCCGGAGGAGACCCGGTCGCGTTCCCCTGCAGCGGACACCGGGAGGCGGTCGCCGCGCACCCCCTCCACGCCGCCCCGTCCTTCGCCCCGGCCGCTGCATCCGCCCGGCGGGACTCCACCGCGCGTCTCCTCGCGCCCGTCGGACCGGCCGGCGGAGCCGGGTTCCCGCGAGCGGCACCCGACGGGGTCGATGGCCGCCCGTCGGGCATCGTTGCCGTACGCCGTGACGTCCGCGCCCGAGCCGGGCGTGGCAGCCCAGCGGCGCGACTCCGCGGCGATGCGCCGGCTGCTGCCGCGGGATCCGGACATCTCGCGAACCCCGACGGAGATCCGTCCGTCGCCGCACGACGGCGTTCCTCCGGTGAAACCGGCCGGCCCCTCGCCGGCGACGGGAGCGGCGGCGGTCGTCGCGCCCCCCCCGGCCCCGCCGGGCGGGCCGGCCCCGGTCGCCGGCGCGATCGGCGTCGGCACCGTGCTCGACGACAAGTACCGCCTCGTTCGTCTGCTCGGCAAGGGCGGTGTCGGCGAGGTCTACGAGGCGGTCCATGAGCTGATCGGCCTGCGCGTCGCGGTGAAGCTGATCCGTTTCGAGTACGCCAGCAACGCCGAACTGAACCAGCGCTTCCTCCAGGAAGCGCGGGCCGCCGCGGCCGTCGGCCACCCCGGCATCGTCCAGATTCACGACGTCGGACGCACCCCGGACGGCCGGACCTATCTCGTCATGGAGTACCTCGACGGCGAGGACCTCGAGAAACAGCTCGGACGCGAGCGACGCCTCGGCCTCGACCAGACCGCCGGCATCCTCTGCGACGTGCTCGATGCGCTCGCCGCGGCCCACGCCAAGGGGATCATCCACCGCGACATGAAGCCGGAGAACGTCTTCCTCGTGCCGGGACGGCACGGTGAGCGCGTCACCAAGCTGCTCGATTTCGGCATCGCGCGGCTCAACGACGAGGTGCAGACCGCCACCCGCCTCACCCGGCCCGGTTCGGTGATGGGCACCCCGTACTACATGTGCCCCGAGCAGGCGCGCGGCGACCAGCACGTCGATGCGGGCGTCGATATCTACGCCGTCGGCGTGATGCTGTACGAGATGCTCACCGGAGAGCTCCCGTTCTCCGGCAACACCTACAACGAGGTGCTGTCGAAGGTGCTGTCCCAGCCGTTCCCCTCGCTGCGCGCGAAGCGGGACGACGTTCCCGAGGAGGTGGAACGGATCGTCTTCCGGGCGACGGCGCGCGAACGCTCGGCCCGCTACGCCACGGCGCTGGAGTTCGCCGAGGCGCTGGCGCCGTTCCGGTCGGTCCGGATGCCGGCGCTGGCTCCCGCGCCGGAGCGCCGGTCGCCCACCGCGGAAACCCCGCTGCCCACCACGTCGCAGCCGTCGCTGCCGCCGCCGCGCCCCGACGACGCCGGGCCGGACGATGCGATCTACGAAGTGGCTTCCCCGACCGACGCTGGCGCGGCCGCGCCCCCGCAATCGGAACCGCCAGCCGCTCGCGCCCCCGGCGCCGGACCCGCCACGCCGTCCGCCGCGGCGGCGGCAGGACCGCGCCGCCGCTGG
>JAAZOP010000586.1 GCA_012797735.1 Myxococcales bacterium | reverse complement strand
GGACGCCTCGTCCACCGCCGGCTCGAACCCGGCACGATCGTCCTCGGCCGCGCCGCGGACTGCGACGTGACGCTCGCCGACCCCGCGGTCAGCGCCCGGCACGCGCGCGTCACGGTGGAGGGCGAGCGGGTCCTTCTCGAGGATCTCGCCAGCCTCAACGGCTGCCACATGGACGACCGCCGGGTGTTCGTCGCGGAGCTGCGGCCCGGCGCGATCCTGCGGCTGGGCGGGACCGAGGTCCATGTGCTGGCCGAGGAAGACGCGGGGCAGGCCGCCGCGCGGCCGGCCCGGATGGTGCCGACCCCGGGGCTGGCCCCGGCCCTGGAACTGCTGCGGCTCGCCGCCTACTCGCGCGAACCCTGCGTGCTGACGGGGGAGACGGGCTGCGGCAAGGAGGTGCTGGCGCGACGGCTCCACGAGCTGGGCCCGCGACGGAACGGACCGTTCGTCGCGGTCAACGCGGCGGCCCTGCCGCCGGAGCTGGCGGAGTCGATCCTGTTCGGACACCAGCGTGGGTCGTTCACCGGAGCGACCGAGACGCACCGGGGAGCGTTCGAACGCGCGAACGGCGGCACGCTGCTGCTCGACGAGCTCGGCGAAATGCGGCTCGAACTGCAGGCGAAGCTGCTCCGCGCGCTGGAGGAAGGCGCCGTGCTGCCGGTCGGCGCGGAACGGCCGATCCCCGTGGACGTGCGGGTCGTCGCCGCGACCAACCGCGAGCCGCTGGCGGCGGTCGCCTCGGGCCGCCTGCGCCTCGACCTGTGGCACCGGCTCGCCGTGTTCGTCGTGCGGATCCCGCCGCTGCGGGCGCGGCCCCAGGACATCGCCCCGCTGGCCCACGCCTTCCTCGCCGCCGCGGGGACCGCCGCGCGCGGCTTCACCGCCGCCGCCCTCCGGACGCTCGGCCGGCACCGCTGGCCGGGCAACGTGCGCGAGCTGCGCAACGTCACCGTCCGCGCCGCCCTCGCCTCGACCGGACCCCTGATCGATGAACAGGCCGTCCGGAACGCCCTCGACGAACCGTCACGACCCCCGGAAGTCGCCCCCGCCGAGGCGACCTGCCTGCTGGCCGCCCACCACGGCAACATCGCCGCCGCGGCCCGCGCCGCCGGCCTCCCCCGCACCACCTTCCGCGACCTGCTGGAACGCGAACGACGCCGGAGACTGTCCGCGAGAGACGAACCGATGGAAGCCGAACCCGAACCGCCGGACGGCTGGAACCGGCGGCTCCGCACCCGCATCGCGGGCTAGTGGTACGACGGGTACGAACGAACCACCTGGACTTCGGGCCGCGCGATCGCCTCCAGCGCGGACGTGATCAGCGACTCGCCGTCCTTCCGCCACAGATACAACGACTCCCCCGGCGACGGGATCCCCGGCGTCGGCCGGACGCCGCCGTTCTGGAACGAGATCCCACCCAGCACCCGGGCGCTCAACGCCTTGTGGTCCCACTGCCACTCGCCCGTGCTGCGGTCCCGGACGCCGACACAGCGGTTGTCGCGCGTGTGGTATTCGGTGTTCCGCGTCAGGTACACCCGATGACGGCGACGGTCGATGATCGGCTGGGCTCCCATGACTGACCTCCCGGCCCTCCCAGGGCCTACCTGGTAGTACTATATCCTACATGGTCCGCTGAGGCCAGAAAGCAGAGGTGGCGGGGGGCGCCGCCGGTGGAAGACGGCGCAAGGGACGATGAAATCTAATGATTTCGGATGGCTTTCCTAGCCGCCGCGCGAACGCTTGAGTTCCATGAAGACGAGTTTGGCAATCGCCTTGAGGGTGGCGAAGACGCCGCGGCCGGTGGTGGCCTCGGCCTCGAAGTCGGGGACGCCCTTGGTGTTGAGCAGGGCGCGCATTTCCTCGACGGGGGCGATGTCGGGGAGGTCGCGTTTGTTGTACTGGATGACGTAGGGGATGCGGTCGAGGTCGTAGCCCTGGTCGGCGAGGTTCTCGCGGAGATTCTCGAGGGACTCGATGTTGGCTTCCATGCGGTCGATCTGGGAGTCCGCGACGAAGACGACGCCATCGACCCCCTTGAGGATCAGCTTGCGGGAGGCGTTGTAGAACACCTGGCCGGGGACGGTGTACAGGTGGAACCGCGTCCGGAAGCCCTGGATCTCGCCGAGGGAGAGCGGGAGGAAGTCGAAGAACAGGGTGCGGTCGGTCTCGGTGGCGAGGGAGATCATCTTGCCCTTGGCGTCGGGGGCGGTGTTGCCGAAGATGTACTTGAGGTTGGTCGTCTTCCCGCACAGGCCCGGGCCGTAGTAGACGATCTTGCAGTTGATCTCGCGGCTGGAGTAGTTGATGAAGGACATCCGGCTGCGCCTATTCGTTGAACAGGTTCTCGATGTCCTCGTCGGTGATTTCCTCGAGCACCTTCACGGCGCCGGGCTGTTGCGCCTTGGCCACGAGGGTATCGAACACCTTGTTGAGTTCGTCGCTGGCCTTGCGCACGCGCAGGCGCACGAGCCCGAGCGACGAACGCTGGTCGAAGATCACGACGAGGATGACGCGCTGTCCGACGATCTGGATATGGATGTTGGCCTTCTCGCCCTCGTGAAACTGGGTCGCGAACTCCTTCTCCTTGAGGAGCTTGGCGATGCCGCCGGTGGCGGCGACGTTGCCCGCGGTGAGCGATGCGAGGGAGGTGGTGTCGAGGTGTTCGGTCTCGCCGGAGGCGGCGATGAGCTGACCGTTCTTGTCGACGATGAAGACGACCAGCGCGTTCGCATCACTGCGGAGGCGGTCGCAGATCAGATTGATCCGCGAGAACTCCTCTTCGAAGATCACCGTTTCCGGCGCCGCCATCCCGACCTCCACCGTCGCGCCCGGAGGCGCGGCGCATTCCGCGGATGTCCCGCGCGGTACGACTCCTAGCAGAATCGAAACCGGGTTTCAAGTGCGACGGCGCGGGAAGCTGCCGGGTTCTCCGGCGACGCGCGCGCCGTGTCCCGCCCGTCCCGCTCGCACCCGCGGTGCCGGAGGAGGGAGTCGAACCCTCACAGGCTTTGGGCCCACCGGATTTTGAGTCCGGCGCGTCTGCCAGTTCCGCCACTCCGGCGTGGCGGAGCGTTATCTACCACCGAGGCCGGCGGCGCTGCAATCGGCAAACCGCCCCTCGGGGTCCGCCGCGGCCGGTCGCCCGACGCGGATTTCGATCCGGCGACCGCCGTCCGGGACGCAGCCCCTCCCCCGCCCGCCGCCCCGCATCACGGGGCGGCGTGTCGCCGGAACAGCAGCAGCGCGTCGCCGGCCTCGGCCAGATCCGGACCGCCGCGCGCCTCGCGCCGCAACGCGCGCAACGGGTGCGCCTCGCCCCGCAGCGCCACGACCCGCAGTTCGACGAGCGGCCCGCCGGCGGGGCACGCCCAGACGCGCAGCCGCTCCCCCGCCGCGGGCGTCGCGGCCCGCAACGGCGCTTCCACCATCGCCGCCAGCAGGAAGTGCAGCGCCATCGCCTCCGGGGTCGAAACCGCCCCGCGCTCGACCAGCCCCCGCAACTCCTCGCGCGCGCGACTCTCCGCTCCCGCGTCCGGCAACACGGTCGCGGGCGGCGGCTCGGCGAGGGCGGCCTCCAGCCATCGCGCGATCTCGCGCTGCACCCACGAGGCGACCCAGGTGTCCGAGATTCGCCCGAACTTCGCCCGCAGTTCGGCCAGCTCAGGCGCGTCCGGCCTGTGCAGCGCCTCCTCCAGCGGCCACGGGTTGGGATTCCCCCCGACCACCTTCTGCCACGCCTCGTACCACTCCCCCGGCTCCTCGACGATGTGCCACGGCGACAGCTTCTCCCGCACCTCCTCGAGCCGCGGGCCCCAGCCGAACAGCTTCCCGTCCATCGCCCAGATCTCGGTGCGCTCCAGGCGCCCCTCGAGCGCCTCGGCCGAGAGCCGCGGCCGGTCCACCAGTTCGACCGTTCCCCCCGCCGGCGCCGCACCCTCCGGCGGCGGGGCGCCGAACCACTTCGCCAGCGCCTTGGCCAGCGGGATGCTGTCGAGGTCCTCCTCCGATCCGCCGGGGCCGGCGACCGGCATCCACGGCCGCCCCTGCTCGTCCCACAGCCGCGGCGGCGGCAGCGGCACCAGGTCGGGCGCCTCGGTGAGCGTCCACCCGCGGCGGGTCGGCCGGGCCCAGGTGATCCGTACCCCGGCCGCCTCGAGGAACTCGCGATCGCCGTGTTCGGCCAGCACGACCAGCACCGGTCCGCTCCGCGCGGCCTCCAGCGCGACCTCGCGCAGCACGTCGCGCTGCGTCTCGGATGCCGGCGGCTCGATCAGCCGGTAGCGTCCCGCCGCCTGCGCCTCCCGCTCGCGCAGGTACGCGCGCGTCTTCCCGGGCAGCCGCGGGTCGAGGATCAGCGCGACCGTCGTCGGACCCGCCGCCGAAGACCGCCTCGAATCGGAACCCATGCGCTCACCTCCCGGTGCCACGCTGCCCGGCAAGAGTAGAGGAAGGCAGGAACGAGGCACAAGCTTGCGGTCCGCCCCGCCCCGCCCGACCGGCGTCGCGGACCGCGTCGCGCGCGGCGCTCTCCGGGCGGCGCGGAGCGTCGACCGCGAACGGCGCGGGACCCGCAGGCCGGTCACGACGCTTCCCGGGCGACGCGGAGCGTCGACCCCGCCGCGGCCGCTCGGCTAGGATGCGCCCCGCATGGAGGCCGGCGACCCACGCACCGACGAGCAGCTCGTGGAGGCGGTGAACGCGGGCGACGAGCGGGCGTTCGCGGCGCTCTACCTGCGGCACCGCCGGTGGGCCGCGGACCTCGCCTGGCGTTTCGTGCGCGACCGCGACGTCGCGCTCGACGTGATGCAGGACGCCTTCCTCCATCTCCTCGGCCGGTTCCCCGGCTTCCGGCTCACCGCCCGCCTGCGGACCTTCCTCTACCCCGTCGTCAAGCACCTCGCGCTCGACCGGCTCCGCAAGTCGCGCCGGCACCTCGCCGGCGGCGAACGGCTCGACGAACTGCCGGCCCGCGGCGCGGGGGACGGCGCACCGCCGGCCGGGATCGCGGCGGCGGTCGAGGACTTGCCGGAAGGCCAGCGCGAGGTCCTGCTGATGCGGTTCGTCGACGACCTGCCGCTGGCCGACATCGCCGAGGCGCTGGGGGTGCCGGTCGGCACGGTGAAGTCGCGGCTGCACAACGGCCTGGCGGCGCTCCGCGCCGACCCGAGGTTCTCGGATCTGCTCGCCGATCGGCGGCCCTGACCTCCCCTCCCCCGTCGTCCGCCCATCCCCGGATCGCCATGCCCCGTTCTTTCCGGTGAACCTTCCGGCCGCCGGCCGCGCTTCATCCGGCGGAGCGTGGCGATGACCGACCGAAACGACGACGACGGACCCGAGCTGGACGCGCTGCGGCGCGCGCTGCGGGCGGAGTATCGCGGCCGGGTCGAGGTGCCGGCGGCGGTGGACGAGGCGCTGCTCGCGCGATCCCGCCTCCCCCTGGCGCGCCTGCGGCGCCGCCGCCTGCTCTGGCTCG
>JAAZOP010000585.1 GCA_012797735.1 Myxococcales bacterium | reverse complement strand
TAGCGCCGGCGGCCCGTCGCCTCCGCCGCGCCCCGGGTTCCGCGGCCGGCGGGCGGCGCGGCGACCGTCGCGTGCCGCGACGCATCCGGGTCGTCGTGCATCAGTAGTCCGGGTCGGGGAGGAAGTCGGTGCGCAGCGTGATCGGCAGCTCGAGCGGCCAGGCGTTGTCGTCGGATTCGTAGAGGTACAGGTAGCGGGCGTAGCTGGTGACGACGCGCCGCACGTAGTTGCGCGTCTGGTCGAACGGGATCCGCTCGACGAAGACGTCCAGCCGCGTCTCGTGGAAGTCCCGCAGCCAGCGCGCCACGTTGTGCGGCCCGCCGTTGAACCCGGCGGCCACGAGCGGCACCTGGCCGTGGAACTTCCGGTCGATCCAGGCGATGTACTCCGTGCCGAGCGCGATGTTGCGTTCGGGGTCGAACAGCACGCCGTTCGCGTACGTCTCGCCCCGCGCGGCCAGCATCCGTTCGGTGGTCGGCGGGATCATCTGGAGCAGGCCGATCGCCTTGGCCGTGGAGACGACGTCGGGGTCGAACGAGCTCTCCTGGCGCATGATCGCCCAGATCAGGTACGGCGAGACGCCGTGGGCGGTCGCGGCGGCCTCCACGTCGTCGCGCCAGGCCCGCGGGTAGGCCGCCTCCCAGAACGGGAGGTGCTCGGCGTCGAGCACCAGGCCCCAGTCGTTCTGGTGCGCGGTCGCCACGTGGCGGTAGGGCACCGCGGCGGCATCGACGCACAGCAGGCGGCCGCACAGGTCGCGCAGTTCGTCGCCGGCGGCGGCGGCGACGCGCGGTTCCAGTTCGGCGAGCAGCCGGGCGCGGGCCTGGGGCACCAGTCCCGCGGCGCGCAGGACCTCCACCTCCGCCGGCAGCTCGTCGCAGCGTTCGACCAGGTCGCTGCGCCCGATCCCGCGCTCCGCGTAGGGCGGCGGCGGTTCGTCCCCCAGCTCCGCCAGCCGGTGGCGCGCGAGCTGGGCGTACCAGTGTAACGGCTTCTCGGCGATCAGCGTCTTCCACAGCGCGCGGGCCTCGTCGATCTTCCCGAGATCCCGGCGGGCGACGGCGCCCCAGTACTGCGCGCGCGGCCGCGCGTACGGGTCGTCCTCATCGCCGAGCGTGCCGTCGAACAGCGGCAGGGCGTCGGCCGGCCGGCCGGCCAGGTAGTAGGCCAGCGCCAGCGACCAGCGGCCTTGCGGCCGTCCGGGGCCATCACGGCGGCGGCCGACCAGTTCCTCCAACGCGGCGATCGCGTCGTCGAACCGGTTGAGGTAGAGCTCGAGCGTCGCGGCCAGGTAGGAGGCGTCGGCGGCCCGCGTGCTGCGCGGGTGGCGGCGGGCGAACTCGCGGTAGGCGATGATCGCCTCCGCGTCCTGCTGGTTGCGCGCCAGGCTCCGCGCCCGGAGGAACTCGGCCTCCTCGGCGTGGCGCCCTCCCATCTCCGCGACGACGGCGAACGCCGCCGCCGCCTCGTCCCACCGCCGGCGGTGCAGGTACAGCGCCTGCGCCCGCTCCCAGGCCACCTCCACGGGGGGCGGGTCGGTCGTGTCGGCCGGAATCCGGTCCAGCTCGTCCAGCGCCGCCGCCCACTCCCGGCGGCGGACCAGGTGGCGCGCGCGTTCGAGCCGCCACGGCGCCGGGATCACGAAGTCGGGGTCGAGCGCCCGCAGGCGTTCCTCGGCCTGCGCCGCCGCCGGCCGGCCGGGCTCCTCGCGCACGATCTGTTCGTAGACGGCGCGCGCCTTGGCCGTCTCGCCCAGCGCCTCGTGGCAGCGCGCGGTCCGGAAGCGGACCTCGAGCGCGTCGACCTCGCGCGGCAGCCGCCGCGGCAGCGCCGCATACGCCGCCAGCGCCTCGGCCCACCGTTCCTGGAGGAAGGCGATGTCCGCCGCGCGGGCGCGCGCCGGCACGGCGTAGGCGCTCGCGCCGGCGGCCAGCAGGCGCGCGTCGGCCTCCGCGACCTCGAGCCGCCCGGC
>JAAZOP010000584.1 GCA_012797735.1 Myxococcales bacterium | reverse complement strand
TGTCGCACGCGGCGCAGACGATCGCCGCGGGCGCGGTCGGGGGCGCGGGGCCGTGGCGCGGCCGGGCGATCCGGCGCGGCGTGGCGACCGGGACGACGCTCGTCAGTTCCGCGCCGCTGTCGTTCTACGGCGGCGTCGATCCCGCCTCGGGCCGGGTCGTCGAACGCGGCCATCCGCTTGCCGGTCGTTCCGTGGCCGGCCGGGTGCTCGTGATGCCGACCGGCAAGGGCTCGACCGTCGGCTCCTACGCGCTGTACCGGATGGCGCGCGCGGGGACCGCGCCGGCGGCGATCGTCTGCGCCGCGTGCGACACGGTGGTTGCCGTGGGCGCGATTCTGGGCGAGATTCCCTGCATCGACGGGGTCGACGTCGGGCGGATCCCGGACGGGCGGCTCGCGGCGGTGCGGGGGGAGGAGGTGACGCTCCTTGACTAGCATGCTGCTCAAGCTGGGCGGGTCGGTGATCACCGACAAGCACACGGAGTATCCCAGGCTGCGCAACGCGGCGCTGACGCGGCTGGCCCAGGAGATCGCGGCGGCGCGGCCGAAGCGGCTGATCGTGGTGCACGGCGCCGGCAGCTTCGGCCATCCGATCGTGGCGCGCACCGGGATCGATCGAGGCGTGCGCGGCCTGCGCGGACGGCTGGCCTGGGCCGAGACCCAGTGCTGGCAGAACGTGCTGAACGTGGAGATTGCGGCGACGCTGGGCCGCGCCGGCCTCCCGGCGATCCCCTACCAGGCCTCGGCGGTCGCCCGGATGCGCGACGGCCGCCTCCGGCGCCTCGACCTCGGCGTCCTGCGCGGACTGCTCGACGCCGGCATGATCCCTGTCCTGTACGGTACGCCGGCCTGGGACGAGCGGCGCGGGTGTTCGATCCTGTCCGGAGATGTCATCACCCCGTACGTCGCCCACCGGATGGGCTTCGACTTCGTCGTCCACGCCACCGACGTCAACGGCGTGTACGACGCGGATCCCCATATCGACCCCGACGCCAAGCCGTTCCCCGTCGTCAACCGCCGGACCTGGCCGCTGGTGCGTCGCGCCCTGCGGCGGTCCGCGGCGGTCGACGTCACCGGCGGCATGTTGGGGAAGGTGACCGAGCTGGTCCGATGGGCCCGCCGCGGCCTGCGTGGCCGGATCGTCGATGCCAACGCGCCGGGCCGCGTCCGCGACGCGCTGCGGGGCCGCCCCGTCGGCACGCTGGTGAGCTGGTGACCCGCCGGGCGACCCGCGAACGCCTGGTCGTCGCCCTGACCGGCGCCTCCGGCGCCGTGCTCGGCGTCCGGCTGCTCGAACGGCTCCGCGAGCGGGGCGAGGTCGAGACGCACCTGGTGGTGAGCCGAAACGCCGAGCGCGTGCTGCGGGTCGAGACGGGGTGGACGGCGGCGCGCCTGCGCCGCCTCGCCGACCACGCCTGGAGTCCCGACGCGCTCGACGCCCCGCTCGCCTCCGGCTCGTTCCGCACGCGCGGCATGGTCGTCGTCCCCTGCTCGATCAAGACCCTCTCGGCCGTCGCCAACTGCTTCTCCGCCGACCTCGTCGCCCGCGCCGCCGACGTGACGCTCAAGCAGCGCCGGCCGCTGGTGCTGGTCGTCCGCGAGACCCCCTTGCATCTCGGCCAGCTCCGGCAGATGGTGCTGGCGGCCGAGGCCGGCGCGACGATCCTGCCGCCCGTGCCGGCGTTCTATGCGCGCCCGCGGTCCGTCGCCGATCTGGTCGACCAGACCGTCGGCCGGATCCTCGACGCCCTCGGGTTCGACGACCCGCGGTTGCGCCGCTGGCGCGGCGGGTGAGGAGAGGTTGGGGGGCGCCGGGCGCGTCGAGCGCCGGGGGTCGAGTCCACGCGTGAACACCCGCTGGTCCGCCGCCCTGTACCTCGTCGCCGCGACCGCCTCGTTCTCGGTCGTCGGCCTGCTGGTCAAGTGGAGCGCGACGCGCTTCCCGGCCGCCGAACAGGTGTTCCTGCGCGGACTGGTCGGCGTTCCGATCCTGTGGCTGCTGGCGCGCGCGCGCCGCGTGTCGCTCGCCGGCCGCCGCCGCCGGCTGCTCGTCGGGCGCGCCCTGGCGGGCACCGTGGCGATGTTCCTGTTCTTCGTCTCCCTGGCCGGGCTGCCGGTCGGCGAGGCGTTGCTGCTCAACCAGTCGAACCCGATCTTCGCCCTGCCGCTGGCGGCGGTGCTGCTGCACGAGCGGATCAGCTGGCGGCACGGGGCGCTCGTCGTCGCGGCGCTGGCCGGCGTGGCGCTGATCGTCCGCCCCCAGTCCGCCTCGCTCAACTGGCCGGCGCTGGCCGGCCTCGCCTCGGCCCTGTTCACCGCGCTGGCCTACGTCCAGGTGCGCGAGCTGACGCACAGCGAGTCGTCGCTGACGATCGTCTTCTGGTTTACCGCCGGGTCGATGCTTCTCGGCGGGCTGGCGGCGATCCCGCAGTTCGTCCTGCCCCGCGGGGACGAACTGCCCGCGCTGCTCGGGATCGGCCTGTTCGCCCTGCTCGGGCAGCTCTCCCTCACCCGCGCCTACGCCCGCGGCGAGGTGGGGCGGCTCGCCGCGCTGGGGAGCCTGGGCGCCGTCTTCGGCGCCGTCTGGGACCTGCTGATCTGGGACCATGTGCCGGACGTCTGGACCGCCCTCGGCGGCCTCGTCGCCATCGCCGCCTGCGCCGCGCTGCAGGCGTTGCCGGCGGCGCGAGGCGACGGCGGCGATCGCGCTTGACGCGGCGCGGGCCCACCGCCTAGCGTCCGCTCCGGGGCGCGGCCTGCCGCCGCGCCGGTCGCGGAGGTGCCCGATGATTCCGCGCTACACCCGTCCAGCGATGGCGGAGGTCTGGTCCGACCGCGCGCGTTACGAGACCTGGCTCGCCGTGGAGCTGGCCGCCTGCGAGGCGATGGAGGCCGCCGGGACCGTGCCCGCCGGGACCGCGGCGGCCGTGCGGGCCCAGGTGCGGATCGACGAGCGGCGAATCCTGGAGATCGAGGAGCGGACGAGGCACGACGTGATCGCGTTTCTGACGCACGTCGAGGAGCAGGCCGGGGAGCCGGCCCGCCACCTGCACCGCGGCATGACCTCCTCCGACGTCCTCGATACCGCCCTCGCCCTCCAGCTCGAGCGCGCCTCGAAGCTGATCGAGGAGGGGCTCGACGAGCTGCGCGCGGCGGTGCGGGAGCAGGCCGAGCGGTGGAAGCTGCTGCCGATGATCGGGCGTACGCACGGGATCCACGCCGAGCCGATCACGCTGGGGCTGGTGTTCGCCGGCTGGTACGCCGAGCTGGGTCGCGCGCGCGCGCGGTTCCGCGCCGCCCGGGACGAACTGCGGGTCGGCAAGCTCGCCGGCGCCGTCGGCACCTACGCCCATCTCGACCCGCAGGTCGAAGCCGCCGCCCTCGGCACGCTCGGCCTGCGCCCCGAAACCGTGCCGACGCAGGTCGTCCCGCGCGACCGCCACGCCGCGTACCTCAACGCGCTGGCGCTGGTCGCCGCCGCCGTCGAGCGGCTGGCGTTGACGGTGCGGCACTGGCAGCGGACCGAGGTCGGCGAGGCGGCCGAGCCGTTCGGCCGGGGGCAGCGCGGGTCGTCGGCGATGCCGCACAAGCGCAACCCGATCCTGGCCGAGAACCTGTGCGGCCTGGCCCGCCTCGTCCGCTCCTACGCCGGCCCGGCCCTCGAGAACGTCGCGCTGTGGCACGAGCGGGACATCAGCCATTCGTCCGTCGAACGGGTGATCCTGCCCGACGCGACCACGGCCGTCGATTTCCTGCTCCACCGCGCGGCCGGGCTCGTGCGCGGCCTGGCGGTGCGGGAGGACGTGATCCGCGCGAACCTCGAGCGGACCAAGGGGCTGGTCTACTCGGAGGGGCTGCTGCTCGCGCTGGTCGACGCCGGCCTGCAGCGCCAGGAGGCCTACGGCCACGTCCAGCGGGCGGCGATGCGGGTGTGGGACGAGGGGATCCCGTTCGCCGAGGCGGTGCGCGCCGTGCCCGAGATCACCGCCCGGCTCGACGACGCGGCGATCGAACGGCTGTTCGACCCGGAGCACGCGCTCCGCTGGGCGCCGGCGATCGTGGACCGCGCGTTGCGGGAAGAGTGAGGGACCAGGGCATCGTCTCGCCGGCTTGTGCCGGACGATGCCGCATCGCACGCCGCCGACGCGCGGCGAGGGGCCCCGTCGCCCCGGGAGGACGACATGATCGACGACGAGACCCTGCGCCGAGGACTGGCCGCCACCCTGGATCGCACCGACCTCGACGGACTGGGTCGGCTCGAACGCGGCAAGGTCCGCGATTCGTACGTCGGCCCCCACCGCCGCACGATCGTGGTCACCGACCGCCTCTCGGCCTTCGACCGCGTGCTGACCACGCTGCCGTTCAAGGGCCAGGTGCTCAACCGCGCCGCGGCCTTCTGGTTCGACAAGACCCGCGACGTCGTCCCCAACCACGTGCTCGACGTGCCGGACCCGAACGCGATGGTCGTCACCGAGTGCCGCCTGATCCCGGTGGAGATCGTCGTCCGCGCCTACCTCACCGGCAGCACCTCCACCTCGATCTGGGTCCGCTACGACCACGGCGACCGCGTCTACTGCGGTCACCGCCTCCCCGACGGCCTGCGCAAACACCAGCCGCTCGAGAAGCCGCTGGTCACCCCGACCACCAAGGCCGCCGCCGGCCTGCACGACCAGCTCGCCAGCCGCGAGGAGCTGATCGCGATGGGCGCCTGCGACGCCCGCACCTTCGACGAGATGGCCGAGATGGCCCTCACCCTGTTCCGGATCGGCGTCGAACACTGCGCGCGCAACGGCCTGCTGCTGGTCGACACGAAGTACGAGTTCGGCCGCACCCCGGAGGGGAAACTGGTGGTGATCGATGAGGTCCACACGCCGGACTCCTCGCGGTTCTGGGTCGCGGCGACCTACGAGCAGCGCCTCGCGGAGGGCAAGGATCCCGACGCGCTGGACAAGGAATACGTCCGCCGCTGGTACGCGAAGCAGGGCTTCCGCGGCGACGGCGAGCCGCCGCCGATCCCGGACGACGTGCGGCTCGAGGCCGCGCGGCGCTACATCGATGCCTTCGAGCGCATCACCGGGACGCCGTTCGTCCCCGACCTCGAAGAACCGGCGACCCGACTCCGCCGCAACCTCGCGCGCTGGCGGTAGGCGCACCCCGCGCCGCGAGCCCGCGCGGACGGCGCGACCCGGGAGGGGAAAATGCGCGACGAAAGGCCGGACGACGAGGCGCCGGACGAACCCGCCGGCGACGAGCCGCCGGACGGCGCGGTGGCGCTGCCGATCGACGGCGCGCTCGACCTGCACACCTTCCACCCGCGCGAGGTCGCCGGGGTCGTGGCGGAGTACCTGGATGCGTGCCGGCGGTCGGGGATCCTCGAGGTCCGCATCGTTCACGGCAAGGGGACCGGGCAGCTCCGCCGCACCGTGCACGCCGCCCTGCAACGGCACCCCGCCGTCGCCTCCTTCCGGCCCGCCGGCACCGGCGAAGGGAGCTGGGGCGCCACGATGGTGGTCCTGCGGCCCGCGGGGGACGACGCGCCGCGATAGGCCGGCCGCCGTCGACCTCGTGGTCGGCACCTCGACCACGGTCCACGTCCAGTCGTCGCCGCCGGTCGTCGCCGCGCCGGTGTACGACGCACCCGAACCGATCGTCGTCCACCGCTCCGAGCCGTCGAGCACCTCGCCGCCGCCCATCTGGAGGCCGGCCCCGATCTGTTCGACCTGGTCGCGTTCGGGGCCTACCGCCACGTGTTCGAGGCGGCCGAGCTGGGTAACCCGGACGGCGAGGCCGGCGTCGCCGTGAGCCTGGGCCTCGGCCTGCGCCTCTGATCGTCCCGCGTCGCGTCCACCGGCGTTCCGCCGCGCTCCGCCACGAGCCTTCCGCCACGCGCCGTCGGTCCCTCGGACCGTCGCGCGCATCGCTGGCAGGCGGTGGATCGCCCGACATCCGTGTCACGGCCTTCCCGCGGCCGGCTCGTCGCAACCCCACGGAATCCGCCGCGCCGCGATCCTGGCCCGCCGATTGCATCGGCGCATGCCGGCCCGCAGGGCCACGACGAAGGGAGGAGGACGAGATGAAGCTCCGGGCGACGCTGGCGGCATCGATCACGACGTTCGCATGGTTCCTGAGCGGGTGCGGGATGATGGGCGGCGACTTCGCCGCGTACTCCGGCGCCCCCGGCGAGTTCGGCGCGACCCAGGGCGGCGTCCAGGACATGACCCTGGCCCGCTCGCTGGTCGAGGAAGGACGCGTGCCGCCCGCCGAGGCGTTCCTCCCCGAGGCGATGTTCTCCGAGCACGACCTGCCGCTGACCGGGGCGCCGTGCGACACCCTGCTCTGCCTGCGCGGCGCGATGGGCGTCGCCCCCGACGCCGCGGGCGACCCGGCCGCCTGGGTCCAGATCGGGATGTCCTCGACGGTCAACCCGGAAACCTTCGAGCGGCCGACGCAGACGATCGTCGCGACGGTCGACGTGTCGGGCTCGATGGGCTGGGGCTACCCGAACGGGACGACCGCCGGCGGGATCTCCCACGTTCTGTTGCACGCGATCGTCGATCGGCTGGGCGAAGGCGACCGGTTCGCGCTCGTCACCTTCGGCTCCAGCTCGCGCGTCGTGCTTCCGCTCACCTCGGCCGCCGACCGGGATCGGATCCGCGCCGCGATCGACGCCCTCCACGAGGACGGTTCGACCGACATGGAGTCCGGCATGCGCACCGCCTACCCGATCGCCGTCTCCGCGGTCGGCACCACCGGCGCGGTGCGGGTGATGGTGCTGAGCGACTACAATCCCAACGTCGGCGCGACGACGCCGAGCGAGTTCCAGCGGCTGGCGCAGGAGGGCGCGGCCGAGGGCGTCGGCCTCACGCTGTTCGGCCTGGGCCTCGGCCTGAGCCCCGCCGTGATGAGCGCGATGAGCGAGATCCGCGGCGCCAATGCCTTCTCGCTCGTCTCGCCCGACGACGTCGAGCCGCTGATGGAGGACAGCTGGCCCTGGATGGTCAGCCCGATCGCCTACGACCTGCGCGTGAAGCTCCAGACTGCCGCCGGTTTCCGGCTCGCCGCCAGCTACGGCTTCCCCGGCAACGCCGGAGACGCCGAGGCGTCGCTCGAGGTCGCCACGGTGTTCCTCAGCCGCCGCAAGGGCGCGATGCTCGTCCAGCTCCGCCCCGTCGAGGGCGGTCCGTTCGAGACCTCCGCGGCGACCCTGTCGCTCGACTACACGACCGTCGACGGCACGCCGATGACCGAGTCGCTCGCCGTCCACTACGACGGCCAGGCGCTCGACGAGGGCGGTCGCTACCTGCCGCAGCCCGGCCTGGCCAGGACGGTCGCCCTGGCGCTGCTGGTCTCCGGGATGCGCGAGGCCGCCGAACGCTACGGGACCGACCGCGCCGCGGCCGTCGCGATGCTCGAGGCGGCCCGGGAACGCTACGCCTCCGACATCGCCGGCATGGCCGACGAGGCGATGGATGCCGAACTCGACTTCGCCGACGCCCTGCTGGCGCTGATGCGCGCCGGCGCTCCCCAGGGGAACTTCTACGGGGAGTAACCGGCGCGCCCGCGCCCGTCCCCCCCTTGATCCCGGTCCCGCCGGCGCCGGCTACGGCCAGGCGCACGGCGCCTGTTCCGGGATGATCGGCACGGCGCGGACCGGGCTCGCCTCGTCCTGCCGCCGCCGGCCCGCGCCGCGGGCGGCGATTCGGCGATCGTGGTCGTCGGCCAGCAGGCGCGCCGCCGCGTCGAACGCGTCGAGAACCGTGGCGCGCAGCGCCTCCTCGCCGCCCACATGGTCCCGCTCGCGGTCCGCCACCAGCCGGCGGCCGGGCACCGACATCAGCACACGGACCCGGTAGCGGCCGCGGCGGCGACGCCGGCGCTGCTCCCGGTCGACCACGACGTGACACCGCGTGATGTCGCGCCAGGTCCGGCCGAGCTGCCCCGAGAGGTCCTGGATCAGCGTGAAGGTCTCATCCTTGAGGGGCACGTGACGGAACGTCATCTGCACGGGCATCATCATCTTGCGCTCTCCTGTCCTGCGCCGGTCCTCGTCCCGCGCACCGCGCAAGCTCGCGGGCGGACGACGACCGACCCCACCGGCGCCGCCTCCGCGGCGCCGTCCCACGATTCCGACCGGACGGATCTTCTCAGGCGAGCGCGGGCGGGCCGTGCTTCGGGGCGACGAGCAGCCGCCGGCGGGCGTCTCCCCCGATCGGCGCGACCCCGGCCGGGCGGCCCGCGACCGGAACCGGCAGCGGATACCGCATCGAACGACCGACGAAGGCGGGCGGCGCGTCCGTCGCGCGGGTCCCGGTCGGGTTCGCGGTCCTGGCCGATCCGCGGGGCGCGAGGGCCGAAGGCGCCGGTCCGGGGATCGGGCGCGGATCGGCCTCGGCCCGGCGGGTCGGCCGGCGCTCCTCGTCCTCGGAGTCCCGGTCGAGGCCGGCGTCGGCCAGCGAGCACGTCGCCAACGCCACGACCGCGCCGCGGACCAGGAAACGCCAGGACTGTCGTCGCTCGTCGCGCAAGTCCGTTGCTCCGTTCGTCTCCTTGTAACCACTCCCGCGCGATTGTATTCCGCGGACCGCGGGCATCGTCCGCCTTCGTCCGTCCGGCCCGGCGCGGCGGGCGGCATCCGGATCCTCGGCTCCCGGGCGCCGGGGAAGGCGCCGCGGCGGAGGCCCGGCGGCGGACCGCGGCCGGCGCTCCGCGCGGCCACCTGTCGTGAAACCCCGGAGTTGTCGCCTTTCGGTTTCGGGAGAACGACTTCCGCCCGCCCCGGGCTTGCAACATCGCCTGGATGGATCCGGGGAGGATGACGGCTACCCGGCGCCTGCGTCGTAGGCCCGTCCCCAGAAGCGTTCGAAGCGCGCCGTCGCCTCCTCGAGCCGGGCCGCCTCGCCGGGCGACAGGGGCACTTCGCCGGCGACGAGGCGCCGGGCGTCCGCGGTGGCCTCGGCGATCCACGCCGCGTCGTGCAGCGGGTCGGCGAAGCGGAAGCTCGAGGCGCCGGCCTGGCGCGCGCCGAACAGGTCGCCCGCGCCGCGCAGTTCCAGGTCGGCTTCGGCGATGCGGAACCCGTCGTGCGTCGTCGCCAGGACCTCGCAGCGCCGGCGGGCCGCCTCGCCCGCCGTCGCCCGGACGAGCAGGCACCAGGCCGCCTGTCCGGCCCGGCCGACGCGCCCGCGGATCTGGTGGAGTTGCGAGAGGCCGAACCGGTCGGCCCCGTCGACGAGGATGCCCGAGGCGGCCGGCACGTCGACGCCGACCTCGACGACGGTGGTCGAGACCAGCACGCGGGCGGTGCCGTCGCGGAACCGGCGCAGCGCCGCCAGCTTCTCCTCGGGCAGGAGTCGGCCGTGCAGCAAGGCGACCCGCTCCGCTCCCAGTCGCGCGGCCAGTTCCGCGTGGACCTCGGTCGCCGCCGGCAGCGGCACGTCCTCGGACGGTTCGACGAGCGGGCAGATCACGAACGCCCGGTCGCCGCCCGCCACCCGCTCGGCGAGCCGCGCGTAGGCCGCGGCGCGTTCCTCCGGGCCGCAGGTCTCGGTCGTCACGGGCAGACGTCCGGGCGGCAGCTCGTCGAGCACCGTGAGGTCGAGTTCGCCGTACAGTGCGAGGGCCAGGGTGCGCGGGATCGGCGTCGCGGTCATCACCAGCAGGTGGGGCGTCGTGCCGGCCGCCTCGCCCTTGGCGCGCGTGAGCAGGAACCGCTGGTGCACGCCGAATCGTTGCTGCTCGTCGACGACGACGAACCCCAGCCGCGGCAGCAGCACCGGATCCTCGAGCAGGGCGTGGGTCCCGACGACGACCTGCGGCAGGCCCAGCGCCAGGCCGCGCAACACCGCGTCGCGCTCCCGCTTGCGGAGGCTGCCGGACAACCGCGTCACGCGCAGTCCCTCCGCGGCGTACGCGCGCTCAAGCCGCTCGGCGTGCTGGTCGGCCAGAATCTCGGTCGGCGCGAGGATCGCCGCCTGGCGGCCCGCGATCGCGGCGAGCGCGGCGCCGACCATCGCCACCGCGGTCTTGCCCGCCCCCACGTCGCCCTGGAGCAGCCGCCGCATCGGCCGTTCGACGGCGATCCCGTCCCGCACCGCCCGGAAGGCACGCCGCTGCGCGTCCGTCGGCGCGAAGCCGAGGCGTCCGACGAGTCGGTCGAAGCTGGCGTCGTCGAGGACCAGCGGCGGAGCCGGACGGCGCGCCTCGGCGGCCCGCGCCCGCGCCACCGCCACACCGAGCAGCAGCGCCTCGCCGTACGCCAGCCGCCGCCACGGCCCGGCCGGGTGGGCCCGCAGCGCCTCCGGGTCGTCCCCCGGCCCCAGCAGATCCGCCGGATGGTGCAGCCGCCGGACGCACTCCGCCAGCGGCCGCAACCCGCGCGTCTCGCGCAGGGCCGCCGGGATCGGGTCCTCGATCCGCTCCGCCACGGCGGCGACCGCCGCATCGACCACGCGCCGCAGCCGTTTCTGATCGAACCCCGCGACGCGCGGGTAGACCGGCACCACCGGCTCCGCCGCCGCCCCCTCCGCCGACTCGTCCCCGACCGCCAGGATCTCCGGGTGCACGATCTGCAGCGCGTCCCGGTAGAGGAGCGGCGTCCCTGCCACCCGGACCCGCGCGCCGGGCGGGAACCGGTCCGCCAGACCGGGATAGGCGCGGAACCAGACCAGCGTCAACTCGGGCGGACCGGGGGAAGTCGCCGCCGGTGCGGGAAGCGCCGCGGACGGACCTTCCCCCGCCGTCGCGCCGGCGGCCTCCGGCGCCGGGCGCGACGCGTCGTCGCCCCCCGCCTCCTCCGCCGGCGACTCCGGATCCTCGCGCAGCCGCACGGTGACCCGACGACGCCAGAACGGGCCGCCGACCCTCGCCGAGACGACGCGTCCCCAGGTCACCGCGTAGATGCCGACCTGGAGCTGCCCGAGCGGCAGGACGCGGCGGCGGTCGCGCCAGGTCCGCGGCGGCCACAGCGCGAGGTCCTCCACGGTCCGGACGCCGTGCCCCGCCAGCCGCTCGGCGAGTCGCGGTCCGACCCCCGGGAGCGAACCGACCGGGGCGAGCCGCGGGTCCGCCGCCGGCTCGCGCGTCGCCGGCGTCGAACGTTCCGCACGCCGCGGCGCCGCCCGGCGCGGGCGCGAGCCGCCGCGGATGGCGCACGCCAACTCCGCCAGCTCCGCCGCCCGCTCCGGCTCGAGCGTTCCGGCGGCGGCGTCCGAACCGAGCGCCACCAGCCGGTCCCGCAGCGGCCCGCGATAGCGGCGTACCAGGCCGCTCAACAGCGGCAGCAGCTCGTCGCTCGGCGCACCCTGCGCGACGGCCCGCGCCGCCTGCTCCACCGCATCGATCTGCCCGGGGAGCGTGTCGAGCAGGCGGATCGGGCGTCCGGCGACCGGACCTGCCGCCGCTTCCGGCGGCGCGGGATCCCCGCCGCGCGGTGCGGCCTGCGGCGGCGCCGCGGCCCTCGCGGAGCCTCGTGCGCCCCCTCCCGGTGGTCTCGGCGCCATGGCGGCGTTATCATAGCCATGTGAGCGTGGGAACTGCACGGTGGACCGAGCCGGAATCGAGGTCCCCGTGGCGGGTGTTCGTCGCGGTTTCGGTCGGGGTCCACCTCGCCGCCGTCGCCCTGGCCGCCCTCGCCTTGCTGGCGCGGGAGGCGTCGCCGCCGGGACCGCCCGCGGCGCGGGCTCGGCCGGTGGTCTCGGTGGCGCTGCTCGAGCCGCCGGAGCCGCGGGCACCGCCGGCGGACGAGCCGCTGCC
>JAAZOP010000583.1 GCA_012797735.1 Myxococcales bacterium | reverse complement strand
TCGACGTTCGCGGCGGCGGCAGCTTCGACGCCCGCGGCGGCGGAGCGGACCCCGGCGCCGCCGCCCCGGCCGGCGCCTCCGCCGCACCGGGCTGCATCAGGTCCTCCGGGAACTCCTTCCGCATGAAGGCCGCCAGGTCCTTCTGCGAGAAGAAACTCTCGATCGTGTACATGAAGCTCTGCAGATCGTCGTGGAGGTCCATCGCATTCTGGTAGCGATCCTCCTTCTCCTTGGCCAACGCCTTGAGGACGATCCGCTCGAGCTCCTCCGGGATGTTCCGGTTGTACGTCGTCGGCGGCATGATCTCGACGTTGCGCACCTTCTCCAGCGTCGAGAAGTCGCTCTCGCCGATGAACAGCCGCTCCCCCGTGATCAGCTCGTAGAGGATGATGCCGCAGGAGAAGACGTCGGAACGCCGGTCCAGCGGCAGTCCGCGCACCTGCTCGGGCGACATGTACCCGAACTTGCCCTTCAGGATCCCGGCCTGCGTCTTGGCCGCCTTGTTCGCCGCCTTCGCAATGCCGAAATCGATGATCTTCACCTCGCCGTCGAACGAGATCAGGATGTTCTGCGGCGAGACGTCGCGATGCACGAGGTTGAGCGGCGCGCCGGAGGCGTCCTTCTTGTTGTGCGCGTAGTCCAGCCCCTCGCACACCTTCATCATCGTGAAACACGACATCGGCAACGGCAGGATCTCGCCCTTCTTCTTCGCCCGGTCGTACGTCGCCCGCAAGTCCCGCCCGTGGATGTACTCCATCGCGATGAAGTACGCGTCGCCCACCTTCCCGAGGTCGATGATCTGCGCGATGTTCTGGTGCGTCAGCTGCACCGCGATCTTCGCCTCGTCGATGAACATCTTGATGAACTCTTCGTCCTCGGCGATGGACGGAAGAATCCGCTTCACGGCGACCAGGCGCTCGAACCCCTCGACGCCCTCCGTCTTCGCCTTGAAGACCTCGGCCATGCCGCCGACGTTGATCCGGTCGAGCAGGTAGTACTTCCCGAAGGGCATCGGCTTCTTCACGAAAACGCCTCCGTCGCCCCGCCGTGGTCGGCCAGCGCCGCCCGCCCGGATGCACCCCGGCCGGTCGCGCCCGCCGCCCGGTTCTCGCCACGCAGATGCTCGCCCGCCCGCCGCCCCCACCGGCTCGCGGGCCAACGCCTGCAATCGGCGACGGATACTACCCAGGTCCCGGCGCAGAGGTCAATATGAACGCAAGGCCCGCAACCGGTGGTCGTCCGTGCGGAAATACCGGATCCGACGCGTGTGCGGCGGGTTCCACACCCCCGGCGGCACCACCTGCGTCTGCTTCAGCACCTCGACCACCGGCGGCATCCCCGACACCGCAAACACCGCCGAACCCGCCAACACCCCCTCCGTCAACCCGGGCACCGTCAGCGGCCGCCGCTCCCCGCCCGCGTACAGGAACACCCAACCCGCTCCGTCCGCCCGCGAAACCCCCACCACCCGCTCCGCTCCCGCCGCCCGCAACGCCCGGTACAACAGCGCCCCGTCCCCGTTCCCCGCCTCCGCGTACAGCAGGAACCGCTCCCCCTCCCGCACCCCGAACGCCCCCGCGAACAACCCGCGGCTCGCCTCCGACAACGGCACCCCGCGCAACGCCAGCACCACCGGCCAGTCCCCCACCGCCGCCCGCGCCGCACTCCACCGGTCCACCAGCAGCCGATCCTCCAGACCCAACGGGTCGCGCGCGAACACCACCACCGCGTCGTCCGGCGAGAACGGCGCCTCCCCCTCGCCCCGCCACACCCCCGCCGCCCCCGGCGCCGGCACGAACGCCCCCAGCGCCCCGTCCGGCGGCTGCTCCCCCATCGTACCGACCGACGCCCAGCGCGGGTCGATCGCCAACAGGTACACCTTCGCCGTCCCCGCCGCGTCCGCCGGCCCCGAGGTGAACGTCATCGGCGGCGGGAACGACCGCACCGGCAGACCGCGCTGCGACCACTTCCCGTCCCCCTCCGCCCCGTTTTCGAACGCCACGTCCGGCAACGGCAGGTTCCGCTCCAGCACCAGGTAGAAGAAGTCCCGCGGCTCCCGCTGCACGTACCGCGGGAAACGGAAGATGTCCATCCCCTGGAACAGCGTCCGCGCGCGGAACCGCAGGTCCTCCCGCCCCGGCACCGGCCCCTCCGCCTGGAACCCCGCCCGCATCCCCGACGGCGCCGGCGTCCCCGCCTCCACGATCCGGTAGAACTCCCACCCGACGTTCCCCCCGTTCATGTCCAGGTGCAGCCCGTACCGGCACCCCGCCGCCTCCATCGCCGCCACCAGCGCGTCCAGGTTCGTCGAGAGCCCGTAGAAGTACGTCATGTGCCCGTACTGCGTCCAACACAACGCCGAACGGACCGTCACCGGGTTCGGGTCGTCCAGATCCTTCGGACTCGAACCCCACCAGCTCCGGTTGTACGGGTTGACCTGCCCGTGGCCGAACAGCGGCGTCAGGTTCTGCCGGAACGAGATCACCCCCTGCTCGCCCAGAAAACGCTCCAACGCCCGCTCGTTCACCCCGTCCGGGTCCTGGTCGTACGCCGCCCCGCCCTCGTACAACGCCACATCCTCGTCCGGCCCCGGCCAGGTGCCCACCGCCGTGCGCCCGCCCCGCAACAGGAACACCATCCCGCCCCACGGCTTCGGCGGCAGGTACAGCTTCCCGTCCTGCCCCAGCCCGAACTCCCCGTGCAACGCCTGGAAGCCCCCGTTGAACCCCGCCACGAACCGCCGGATCGTCCCGTCGTCCCGCGGCACCACCCCCCCCGAGGTCTCCCCCGTCGCCGCCTTCGGCTCGATCGAACCCCCCGAAGGATGCAACGTCACCCGCCGCGGATCCCACGTCACCAGGTACACCACCGAGAACGGCCGCTCCGCGTCCGTGCGCAGGAACGTCGAGTAGAACGTCGCGGGCGCACCCTCCTCGTTCGTCACGAACTCCTCGTCCAGCACCGGCGCCCACTCCCCCTCGCCCTCCATCGCCCCCTGCACCCCCGGCGGCGGAATGTTCGGCGGCGGCCATCGCAGGTCGAGGTCCTCCAACTCCTCTCCCGGCTCGAACCGATACGTCGCCGCCAGGTCCGCCGCCCGCGTCGGCGCCAGCGACGCCGCGATCTCCGCCGCCGCCTCGTCCTCCGCCACCGTCGCCCGCTTGTAGCGGTCCGTCAACTTGAACGCGACGTACTCCAACGCCTCCACCGGACCCGCCCCGACCCACGCCCGCACCGTGTCGACCGCCCACGCCACGTGCCCGCGGATCGCCTTCGTCTGCTCCACCACCCCCCCGACCAACGCCGTCCCCGACCGCACCCCGCCCCGCGCATCGACCCGCACCACCCCGTCGCCGGTGTCGATCGCCAGCACGTCCCCCTCCCACGCCAACCGCAACGAGCGCGGTACCGCCGCGAGCCGCACCTCCGTCCGGTGCAACCCCGACCAGCGACCCGTCTCCTGGAAGTTCGTCACCCCGTCCTTCAGCCGCTCCACGAGCGGCCAGCCCGCCGTCAACGCCGCATCCTGACCCCCCGCGTCGAACAACAACACCGTCGGCGCATCCCCCTCCACCCACCGCACCGCCGCCACCAGGTCCCCCGAACCCACCACGTCCGCCTCGTCCGCCGCCGGCGAGTCGGTCAGGTTGCGCAACAACGAGACCCGCACCGGCCGCCCCGACACCAACGCCACGTCCGCCACGTACAGATCCCGCACCGCCTCCGGCGACCCCGACGCCGCGAACACCGCCCGCGCCTGCTCCGCCGGGTCGAGCCACGTGGTCACTCCGACGTCCTCGTGCGCCGAGACCCACGCCACCGCCGTCGGGTCCACCACCAGCCCCCAACGCACCTCCACCAGCCCCGCCAACACCACGTTCCGCTCGGGCGCCTCCGGCGCCCGCCGCCGCACCGCCGCAGCCGCCGCGTCGATCCGCCCCCCGAGCGACTGCGCGTAGAAGGCCACCGCGAGCGCCAGCCCCAGCAGGATCCCCGCGATCCGCACCAGGTACACCCCGTGCCCCCGGTGCTCCCGCGACCGCCAACGCTGCCGCCACCACGAACCGAACGAACCCACCGCCCGCGCTCCCCTTCCTCCGGACGCCCGGCCATCGACGACCGGTCCCCCCGCCGCATTCCGGGCGGCGCGCACCTTAGCGCGCCCCCCGCCCCGCAGCAACCGGACCCGCCGCCCCGGCCGTCCCCCGGACCGCTCCTTGGATCTTGCACTGCCCCGAGGCAGGTTCATAATACCCGCGGCATCGCCGGCGCCGTCGCCGCTCCGGGGGGACAAGGAGGCACGCACCATGGTCCGCATCGCAGCACTCGGGTTGCTCGCATCGCTGTCGTCTGCCGCTCCGGCGGCCGCCTCGCCGATGCCCCTCGACGAGGCGTCCGCGCGGACCGCCGCCTTCCTCTCCACCTACGGGAGCGACGCCCAGGTCCGCTTCCTCCCGATCAGCCTCGGCGCCGTCTTCCTCGGCAACTTCCGCACCGACCCGCTCGCCCGCGACCCCGTCGAGGCCGCCTGGCGCTTCCTCGAACGCGAATCGGCCATCCTCGGCCTCACCGACCCCCGCGCCGCCCTGCGCGTCGAGAAGGTCGTCCCGTGGAACGGCTGGACCAACGTCCGCTTCCGCCAGACCGCCTGGGGCCGCCCCGTGATCGGTCGCGGCTTCGTCGTCGTCGCCGGCGACGACGGCCGCGTCTACCAGGTCTCCGGCGCCGTCGCCGACCTCTCCACCGTCCCCCCCGACCCGCTCCTCGACCGCGACGCCGCCGTCGCCGCCCTCCGGCGCATCGTCCCCCAGGCCCGCATCACCGGCTTCGAGTCGGCCCTGCTGGCTGACGGCACCGACGCCCGCTTCGTCAACGTCGTCACCGTCGAACAGGGCGGTCCCCTCGACCGCTTCGAAGTCCTCCAGGACGCCGTCTCCGGCCGGCCGATCACCGCCCGCCGCGCGTTCGTCAACGCCCAGGCCCGCGTCTACGACCCCAACCCCGTCGTCAACCCCACCCTCCTCACCGTCGAACTCAACGAGCTCACCTCGACCACCAACCTCGAAGGCCGCCTCGCCCGCGCCTACGCCTGCTCCACCAGCGAGTGCCGCAGCCGCACCCGCCGCGCCGTCCCCGACGGCTCCGGCGACTACCTCTACGACCCCGACGAACCCTCCCTCACCGACCCGTTCTCCGAGGTCAGCGCGTACTACCACATCGACAAGGTGAACCGCTGGTTCGAGGAAACCCTCGGCTACGGCGTGACCTGCTCCGGACACCGCTGGGTCGCCGGCATCGTCAACCTCGACTACGCCAACGCCATGTACGGCGACATCGATGGCGATCGGTGCGGCGACGTCCTCACCGGCCAGGGCACGGTCGATTTCGCCTACGACGGCGACGTGATCTACCACGAGTTCACCCACGGCGTGGTGGACGACGTCGCCGGCCTGCGCGGCTGGGCCCGCGACTCCCTCGGACCCGACTACTCCACCGGCGGCCTCAACGAGGGCTACGCCGACTACTTCTCCTGCACCATCTCCGGCGACCCCAACCTCGGCGAGTACATGTCCCGCGAAGGCCTCGGCGGAGAACTCGGCACCCGCCACGCCGTCAACGACAACACCTGCCCGGTCAGCCTCGAAGGCGAATCCCACGGCGACGGCAAGATCTGGCTCGGCACCCTCTGGGAAATCCGCACCGCGATCGGCGCCGCCAAGGCCGACGCACTCGCCTTCGGCGCCCTCCAGTCCCTCTCCGAAACCGCCGACTTCGACGAGGCCGGCCGCGCCCTCGTCGCCACCGCCGGCCGCATGGCCGCCGCCGGCACCTTGACCGCCGCCGACCAGGCCGAGGTCGAACGCATCGTCGGCGAACGCGGCCTCATCGATTGCATCCGCATCATCGATCTCTACGACCCCGAAACCGGCGAGAGCATCCTCGCCTCCAACATCAGCCCCGGCCTCGACGAGTACGGCGGCTGGGTCGATGAACTCTACTCCGGCGTCCAGTACCGCATCCGCACCCCGCCCACCGCCTTCCGCGTCTCCTTCGTCTTCACCCCCGTCCCCGGCCTCCCCGTCGACCCGAACTGCTACGACCTCTACGCCCGCCAGGGCGAACCGATCCACTTCAGCTACTCCGGCTGGACCATGACCATCGACGGCTACGACCTCGTCGTCACCGGCAACCCCGACGCCGTCACCTACGCCACCTGGACCGACCCGCCGCTCGTCCCCGGCGCCGAGTACTACTACACCTACGCCCATCGCAACGGCTACCCGATGTGGGCCAGCATCACCGCCTCCGTCTCCGTCACCATGCCCCGCCCCGACGAGGAAGACGTCGTCGAGGACACCACGCCCGACGCCCCGGCCGACACCCCCGCCGAAATCACCGAGGACGTCCCGCCCGAGACACCCGCCGACACCACCGCCGACGCCGAACCCGACGCCGAACCCGACGCCGCCGCCGATACCGGCGAACCCACCGTCACCGTCGGCGGCGACGGCTGCGGCTGCCGCACCACCTCCCCCGCCTCCACCCCCCTCCTCGCCCTCCTCGCCGCCCTCGCCGCCACGCTTGCCTTCCGCCGCCGGTCGTAGTTACATCCAACCGCAACCGCACCCGGGGCGCCACCGGATGCGCCTCGACGGAAAGGTGGACCTGATGCGACTCGGGAACCTCTGGATCCCCACGCTCCTCTGCCTCGCCGCCGGCGCTCCCCCGAGCGCCCGAGCGCAGACCGACCCCGCCGCCACCGCCGCACCGGCCGGCCCCGCCGGCCCCGCCGCACCGGCCGGCCCGGAAGACGAACGCCCCTGGGAAGCCCCTCCTCCCCCGCCCGCCGAACCGCCACCCCCAGCGCCTCAACCCGCGCAACCCGGCTGGGGCGGCCAACCCGCTCAACCCTGGACCACCGCCCAGCCCGGCTGGAACACCGAGTACTCCGGCAGCACCGTCTTCTCCCTCCCCGAAGACCAACTCCTCGGCTACTGGCCCGTCGTCGCCGAACTCGGCGCCGGCTACGGCCTCACCGCCGAGGGCTCCCTCCGCATGTACAACTCCGCCGTCACCCTCGAACCGTCCGCCTTCCTCGGCCTCCTCCCCCTCTGGGGCATGTTCCAGGGACCGACCCTCGCCGTCCCCTTCGGCCTCCCCGGCAGCTACGACAAGACCGTCCGCGGTGAGGAAGTCACCATCGAACACGGACTCAGCGTCGCCGTCGTCCCCGGCTACCGCATCCTCCACCCCTTCCGCCGCGACATGTTCTGGGCCGCCGGCGTCGGCCTCCCCCTCCTCATCTCCGAATGGCAGACCTCCGCCAAGCGCGAGTACACCTTCACGCCGGGCCTCGAGATCAACGCCGAATACGCCTACAAGTTCCTCGCCGGCCTCGGCGTCTTCGTCCGCGCCACCTACCAGGTCTACTTCGGCACCTACACCCTCTCCACCTTCGGCGGATCCGTCGGCTTCCTCCTCTACTGGGAATGGTTCGACAGGTTCCGGTCGCCGACCCCGCCGGCAGACGCGCAGCAGAATCAGGAGGTGTGGTCATGACGACCGCGCAGACCCTCTCCACCCCACGCCGCGCCCGGACCTGGATCCTCCGGGCCCTCGGCCTCACCGTCGTCTTCCTCTTCACCGCCGCACCCCTCCCCGGCGACTCCCCGGGCTGCGGCGAACCGAGCGGCATCGATGACTCCCCGGCCCTCAGCGGTGAAGCCGCCTTCCGCCTCCTCTGCGCCGAACACTGCTACAAGGACTGCGAACTCCTCACCTACGACTGCGGCCGCTACAGCACCGGCGCCGGCTACTCCCAATGCGTCGATGAATGCAACGGCGCCACCGGCCGCGCCTGCTACACCTGGACCTTCGACTCCCTCTGCCCCATCGAGGAATACGGCCCGGACCGCGTGATCACCCTCAACGAAAAAGAACAGTGCCTCGCCGACGCCCGCAACGCCGCCTGCTGGTGCAGCGCCGGCCAGAACTGCTGGGACCCCGCCATGCCGATGCCCCTCTCCTGCACGGCCGTCAGCCTGTGCGACGCGAGGTGACCGCGATGAACCCTCGATGGCAAATCGCCTCCGCCCTCCTCGCCGCCGCCACCCTCGCCGGCGCCGGCTGCTTCACCATCACCACCCACGACGAGTACGCCGCGGTCCGACGCATCCTCCAGGAACCCCGCGTCGTCGAACGCGCCCGACTCGTCTCCGAATACCGCGCCAACTACCCCGAAGGCCGCATGACCGGCGACGTCGCCCGCCTCGCCGACGAGATCGATGACCCCCTCTTCGACGCCTCCGACGGCCGCGACACCACCATCCTCAACCTCTACCTCTCCATCCTCCCCAACGGGAAACACGCGCAGCTCGCGACAGAAATCATCAATGCAAACGCATACTTCGAGGAGCGCCAGCGCGCCGCCGAAGAGGCCGAACGCCAGCGCCTCGCCGCCGAAGCCGAACGCCAACGCCAGTGGGCCGAACGCCTCAAACTCTTCGTCCACGACGGCTTCCGCGACTGGCTCTTCATCCTCGCCGAAACCCCACGCGCCTGGGGCCGTGACCTCGACTGGATCCAACGACAATATCCCCTCTTCTACCAGTACTGGGCCTCCGAACCATTCCCCACCTGCGACCCCGACGGCAACACCTGCCGCAAACGCTACGAGGCCCACTTCAACCTCGAGATCAACGGCCAGACGTGGGAACGACACCTCACCCTGACCGTCCAGCTCGACTTCAAGGACCGTCAGCTCTTCCGCGTCGCCATCTACCTCGACCGCGACGGCTTCACCAACTGGTACGAGATCGAAACCAACACCGTCAACACCACCGACGCCGAACCCTACGTCCGGCAGACCGCCGCGCAGTACTTCGTCGAGTACATCAACCAGCTCCTCATGTCGAAATGGCCGGACGGCACCGAGACCACCGACGGCTCCGACGCACGCGTGTTCTACACCTACGAGGCCGGTGACCTGCGGTTCGATATCGTCGGACTCTCCAACATCGTCGGCCGCAGGATCGACGCCGTCCAGATCACCAACAAACGCATCCTCGGCGCCGAGCCGGTCGTCGGCTTCATGAACACCACCGCACCCACCCCCACGCCTGCCCCGACGCCTGCGCCCACGCCGACGCCGACGCCTGCGCCCGCGCCGGCGCCGACGCCTGCGCCCACGCCCGCACCTGCGCCGGCTCCAGCCCCCGCGCCTGCACCGGCACCCGCGCCT
>JAAZOP010000582.1 GCA_012797735.1 Myxococcales bacterium | reverse complement strand
CGCGCCGGTTACCTGCCGTCGGTTTCGGCCGGCGCCGGATATCGGCGGGCCGCGGGGGCCTACGGCGCCTCCACCGGCCTGGCCGGCGTCAACGACTTCTCGCTCGGGGTCACCGCCCGCTGGGTCGCGACCGACCTGATCTGGGTGCCGGACGAGGTGCGGGCGGCGGAGGCGTCCGCGGCGGCGGCCGTCGCGGGCGGCGCGCTCACGCTGCGGCGGATCCGGCTGGAGGTGATCGTCGCCTACGACGCGCTGTGGGGAGCGCGTCGCGTCGCGGCGCTGCTCCGCGAGACGCTGGCGGCGGCGGAACACCATCGCGAGTACGCGGCGGTGCGCGGCGAGGTGGGGCTGGGCGCCCCGGCGGACGTGGCGCGCGCGGAGGTGGAGATCGCCGACGCGCGCCTGGCGATCGCGGCCGCCGACGCGGAGGTCGAGACGGCGCGGGCGCGGCTGGTCCGCGCGATCGGCCTGCCGGTGGGCACGACGATCGACATCCCCGACGACGAGCCGGAGGCGGGGCCGGTGCCGCCGCCGCTGGCGGAAGTTCCGGATCGCCCCGAGCTGGCGGTGCTCGAACGGGAGGCCGAGGCCGCGCGGGCCCGGGCCGAGTCGCTCGAGGCGGGATACTGGCCCCAGGTGACGGTCAGCGCGAGCGGCGGCGTGGAGGACGACGACTTCTTCCCGACGCGTCCGGTGTGGGCGGTCGGCGTCGCGGTCGACGTGCCGCTCCTGTCCTGGGCCGCGACGGCTCCGGCGGTGGACGCGGCGGAGGCCCGCGCCGCGCGGCTCGAGGCGCAGATCGCGGCGGCGCGCGACGATCTGGTGCTCGAGGTCCAGGCGGCGTGGCACGCGCTGCGGGAAGCGCTGGCGCGGCTCGAAGCCTGCGGCCCGCTGCTGGCCAGCGCCGCCGAGAACCTGCGCGTCGCCGAGGGACGGTATCGCGAGGGGGCGGGCTCGATGATCGAACTCGTCGATGCGCGGAACGCCGTCCAGCGCGCGCAGATCACCCGCGTCGCGGCCGTGCGCGACGTCGCGATCGCCGCCGCCCGCTACCGCTACGCGGCGGGCGAGGAGCCTTGGCCATGAGCAGGGACCGCATCGAGGCGGGACGCGCGAGGACGCCGCGGCGACCGCGGGTCGCGGCGCTGCTGGCGCTGGTTCTGGCGTCGTGCGCCGCCGAGTCGAAGGCGCCGGCGGGCCGGGGCGGCCCGCCGCCGCCCGTGCCGGTCCGCGTCGGACGGGCCGAGCGCAAGACGGTTCCGGTCCGGCTGTCGGCCATCGGCACCGTCGTCCCGATCCAGGTCGTCGCGGTCCGGCCCCGCGTCGGCGGCCAGATCGTCGCCGTGGAATTCGAGGAGGGACAGACGGTCCACGCCGGAGACGTGCTGTTCCGGATCGACCCGCGGCCGTACGAGGTCGCGCTGGTGCAGGCCGAGGCCGCGGTCCGTCGCGACAAGGCCCAGCTCGCCTACCGCCGCACCGAGACGGGGCGCTATCGGACGCTGGTCGAGCGCGAGATGGCGGCCCGGGATCAGCTCGACCAGGCACGCGCCAACGTCGCGGCGCTCGAGGCCGCGATCGCCGCGGGGGAGGCCACCGTCGCCGCCGCCCGGCTCAACCTCGAGTTCGCCACGATCACCAGCCCGATCGATGGCCGCACCGGCAGCCTGCTCGTCACCGCGGGCAACGTCGTGCCGGCCGGGGGCGACAAGCCGCTGGTCGTGATCCACCAGCTCCGGCCGATCCACGTCTCCTTCGCGGTGCCGGAGCGGGAGCTGCCGGAGATCCGGACGCGGCAGGCCGCGGCGCCGCTGCCGGTCGAGGCGCTGCCCCGCGGGGCGACCGCGCCGAGCCGCGGCCGACTGGCCTTCGTCGACAACACCGTCGACCCGGCGACCGGGACGATCCAGTTGAAGGCCGTCTTCGACAACGACGACGAGTCGCTGTGGCCCGGACAGTTCGTCGACGTGGCGCTGACGCTCGGGGAGATGTCCGACGTCGTCGTCGTGCCGGCCGCCGCGGTGCAGGCCAGCCAGGAGGGCCACACCGTGTTCGTCGTCGGGGCGGGCGACGTGGTGGAGGTCCGCCCGGTCCGGGTGCTGCGGATGGACGAGCGGGAGGCGGTGGTGGGCGAGGGGCTGTCGGGCGGCGAGACGGTCGTGACCGACGGGCACCTGCGGCTCCGGCCCGGGAGTCGGGTGAAGATCGAGACCGGCGGGGAGCCGGGGGCGGCCGGG
>JAAZOP010000581.1 GCA_012797735.1 Myxococcales bacterium | reverse complement strand
GCGTGCTGACGCCGCAGCTCCTGGCGGTCGCCGCCGGCCAGGCGTACGGCGCGCTGGCGGTGCGGCGGCGGCCGGTGTTGCGGCTGGTCGCCACCGGCGACGAACTGGTCGAGGACCCGGACCGGCCGCTGGGCCCCGGGCAGATCCGCAACACCTCGCTGCCGTTCCTGCTCGGCGAGGCCGCGCGGCTCGGCCTGCCGGCGATCCGCGAGCCGCTGATGCCGGACGACCTGGAACAGGCCGTCGCCCGCGTGCGGGCCTGGCTGCCGGCGGGCGCGGCGCGGGACCCCGGCGCGGCGGTTCTCGACGCGCCGCAGGTCGTGATCTCGACCGGGGCGGTGTCGGTCGGCGACCGCGACTTCGTCCCCGCGCTGATGGAGCGGCTCGGGTTCGAGGTGCTGGTGCACGGGGCGCTGGTGCGGCCCGGCAAGCCGGTGCTGCTGGCGCGGCATCCGTCGGGCGGGCTCTGGTGGGTCGGGCTGCCGGGCAACGTGCTGTCGACCGCCGCGGGGTTCCGGTTCTTCGCGCTGCCGCTGCTGCGGGCGCTGCTCGGGCTGCCGCTCGCGCCGCCGCGCCCGCGCGCGCGGCTGGCGGTCGAGTTCCGCAAGCCGGCCGAGCTGCGGTTCTTCGCCCGCGGCGCGTTGCGGCCCGAGGCGGACGGCGGCTTGCCCTTCCTCGCCGAGGACCGCCAGGGCTCGGGCATGCTCACCGCCCTGGCCGGCACCGAGGGCTACGCGGTGATCCCCGAGGGCGCCGCGCGGGTTCCCGCCGGGACGCTCGTCGAGGCGGTGTTCGATTCCGAAGGACTGTAGCGGTCGCCCGCGCGGCGGGCGCCGTGCCGGGTGCCCCCGGGCCGGCGGGTTTCTTGCTCCCGCCGGCGGATTCCACTATGCCCGGGGACGGGGCGGGGCGCCGCGACGGCGCGGGAGGAGCGGGATGGCGGACGGCACCGCGAAGGGTTTCGTTCTCTGGTTCACCGGCCTGTCCGGTTCGGGCAAATCGACGCTGGCGGAGAAGGTGGCCGGCGAGCTGCGGAGCGCCGGCCGCAAGGTGGAGATCCTCGACGGCGACGAGGTGCGGACGCACCTGTGCAAGGGACTCGGCTTCTCGAAGGAGGGTCGCGACACCAACATCCGCCGCATCGGCTACGTCGCGCACCTGCTGGCGCGCAACGGCGTCGTCGCCATCACCGCGGCGATCTCGCCCTACCGCACGATCCGCGACGAGAACCGCCGGTTGTGCGGCGACTTCCTCGAGGTGTTCGTCGATTGCCCGCTCGAGGAGTGCATGAAGCGCGACGTCAAGGGGCTGTACAAGAAGGCGCTCGCCGGCGAGATCCCGCAGTTCACGGGCGTCTCCGACCCCTACGAGCCGCCCGAGAAGGCCGAGGTGGTGGTGCGGACGGCGGAGGAATCGATCGAGGAGTCGGCGCGGAAGATCCTCGCCGCGATCCGCGCCCACGGCTACCTCGCCTGACCCGCGGCGTCGGGGGGCAGGAGGACTCGACGATGGCACAGACGGTGGCTCCGCACGGCGGCACGCTGGTCGACCTGTGGGCGCCCGAGGCCGAGCGGCCCGAGCGGTTGCGGGCGGCGCGGAAGCTGCGGGCGATTCCGGCCCACGAGCGCGTCCGCGCGGACCTCGAGTTGCTCTCCGGCGGCGGCTACTCGCCGCTGACCGGGTTTCTCGGCCGCGCCGACTACGAGGCGGTGGTCGAGCGGATGCATCTGGCCGGCGGTCTGCCCTGGGCGATTCCGATCACGCTCGGCGTCCCGCGGGAGTTCGCCGCGTCGGTGAAGGACGGCGAGACGGTCGCGATCGTCGCCGAGGACGGCGAGGCGCTGGCCACGGTGGAGGTCGCGGAGCGCTACGTGCCGGACAAGGAGCGGGAGGCCCGTCAGGTCTACCGCACCACCGACCGGGCCCATCCCGGGGTCCGGTACCTGCTGGAGGAGGCGGGCGAGGTGAATCTCGCCGGACGGGTCACGGTGTTGCGCCGTCCGATGCCGGTCGAGTTCCCGGCGTACCACCGCGACCCGGCCCAGGTGCGGCGCATCTTCGAGGAGCGCGGATGGCGCACCGTCGTGGCCTTCCAGACGCGCAACCCCGTGCATCGCGCCCACGAGTACCTGCAGAAGTGTGCGCTGGAGATGGTCGACGGACTGCTGCTCCATCCGATCGTCGGGGCGACGAAGAGCGACGACATCCCGGCGGCGGTGCGGATGCGGTGCTACGAGGTGTTGCTGGAGGGGTACTACCCGAAGGACCGCGTGCTGCTGTCGGTGCTGCCGATGGCGATGCGCTACGCCGGTCCGCGCGAGGCGATCCACCACATCCTGGTGCGCAAGAACTACGGCGTCACGCACTTCATCGTCGGGCGCGACCACGCCGGGGTCGGCAGCTACTACGGCCCGTTCGACGCGCAGGACATCTTCCGCGAGTTCGCGCCGGGCGAGCTGGGGGCCACACCGATCTTCTTCGACAACAGCTTCTTCTGCCGCCGGTGCGGCAACATGGCCTCGGTCAAGACCTGCCCGCATCCTCCCGAGGACCGCGTCGCCCTGTCCGGCACGAAGGTCCGCGAGATGCTCCGGGCCGGCCAGCCGCCGCCGGTCGAGTTCACGCGTCCCGAGGTCGCCCAGGTCCTGATCGAGTGGGCGCGCAAGGCGTAGGCGCGGGGGCACCCCCCGCCCGCGGTGGCTTCGTGTCGGCCGTCGCTTGCGTCTCCGGACCCGGCGTGCAAGAGGTAGCAGCCGGAGCCGAGCGCGATGAGGGCTGCGATCGGCAGGATCG
>JAAZOP010000050.1 GCA_012797735.1 Myxococcales bacterium | reverse complement strand
GCCCACCGGCCCACCCGCCGCGATCGTCGCCCCCGCCGGCACCTCGCCCGCCGCCAGGCTCAGCACCTCGCCCGCCGCCAGCGTCCGGTCGGTCGCCCCCGCCGCGACCCGCGTCGCGTCGTCGAGCGCGGCGACGGCGATCGGCGCCGCGGGACTCAGGTCGTCGATCACCCAGAGCGCCGGCACCGGCGCGGGATGATGGAACAGCTCGCCGGCGTCGTCCGGGACGTCGTGCTCCGGCTCGCCGAAGTAGAGGTGGAAGCGGTTGGTGCCGCCGGAGAGCGCGGCCGGCCGGAACCAGGCCGCCCCCTCCCCCGCAATCCAGTCGTACCGCTCGAGCCACACGGCCAGTTCCGCCCCGCTCCCGTCGAAGACCCGCAGGTCGAGCCCGTCGCCGCGCGCCGCGAGGAACAGCTCGCCGGGGGCCCCGGCCAGATCCAGCCGGACGGGGTAGTCGGCGCGCGGCAGATCGACCGCCACGCGCAGCTCCACGCGCCGGCGCGCTCCGGGCGCCGCCCAGTCGGGCGGGCCGGTCAGCGCGAGGCGCGCGACCCCGCCGTCCAGCACCGCGCCGTCCGCGGCGAGGTACTCCCCGGTCTGCTCCGGGCCGGGACCGGCGAAGTCGAACACCGTGTCCGCCGCCGCGGGGCGGCCGCTCAACCCAGCGGCGAGCAGGACAAGTCCGGAGAGACCAGCGAGTTGTTGCCCTCGTTGCATTCGTTGTTCGCTCCCGTGCCGGCGCAGTCGCCGTCGTCGTCGTCCGCGCAGACCGTGATCCGCCCCGTCTCGGGCTCGATCGGCGGACCGTCCCAGCGGCAGAGCAGCGTCTCGCAGCGGTCCGGATAGAGCACGCCGGCGGTCGAGACCGGGCTGCACGCCATCTCCGTCGCCGCGGAGGGGTCCGCGCCCAGGTAGAACCGGACGCGCACGCCCGAACCGACCCGGACGTCGCCGCGGTTGCAGACCCGGGCGTAGACCAGCAGCGTGTCCGGGCAGCTCGTCCGGTCGCCGCGCACCGATTCCACCGTCAGGTCCGGCGCCGCGAACGGGCTGAAGTCCGGCAGGTTCTGCCGGAAGTTGTTGAAGCCCGGGACGAGCCAGTTCGGCCGCTCCCGCACCGGCAGCCGCCCGTCCTCCTCCACGTTCGTGATGTGGTACGTGTGCTGGTTCCAGATCCGCCGCGTCGGCACCCAGCGGTCCTCCGCGTCGCCCCAGACCTGGATCCCCGCGACGTCCTCCCCCGTGCAGTTGTGGCTGTTCTCGATGAACACGATCTCCGCGTTGCCGTCGTTGTCGACGTCGGCGATCACCGGGTACTCGACCCGGGTGTGCGAACAGTTCCGGATGCGGACCAGCTCCTCGCCGTCCGCCCCGCGGAAGATGCGGAAGTAGCGTTCGTCGTTGTAGACCACCTCCGACGCCCCGTCGCCGTCGAAGTCGAACACGGCCGAGCCGGTCGTGCGGGAGCTGCAGTCGTTGTTCGGCACCGCCCAGAGGACGCCGTTGTCGGCGCAGCCGGCCGGGACGGGGTCGCCGAGGCAGTCGAGGTCGAAGACGGCGTAGCGCGTCGAGGCGGCGACGCCGATCTCCGGCCGGCCGTCGCCGTCGAAGTCGGCGATCGTCGGCGGCCCGCCCTCGTTGCTGGCGCAGGCCGTCGAGTCCCACGGGATCGGGATCCGCTGCAGCAGCGTCCCGCGGTGGTCGAGCAGGAACAGGGAGCCGGCCGAGCCGATGTTCGCCGCCCGGATGATCGCGATCTCCGCCTCCGGGTCGGCGTCGAAGTTCGCCACCGTCGCGAACCCGTCGTTCGCCCCGCCGTCGCCGTAGTCGTAGCGCCAGAGCACCCGCCCGTCGGCGCGGTACGCCGTCGCCCCCGCGATCACCTCCGGCCGCCCGTCCAGATCGATGTCCGCCGCGGTGCTCATCAGGCCCAGGAACGAGTTCCGCCCGATTCCCGCGCTCCCGCGCCACTTCGTCCGCCCCGTCGCGCCGTCGATCACCACCCGCCCGACGATCACCTCGCCGATGCCGTCCGCGTCGAGGTCGGCGAGCGAGGGATACGGGTCGCGACCGCCGCCGTCCGCGTCGGCGCCCTGCGGGTCCGCGTTCGTCCACTTCACCGTCCCGTCGTGCTCGAACGCCACCGTGCCCGTCGTGTGCTGCATCGCCACGATCTCGGGCAGCCCGTCGCCATCGATGTCCCCCACCGCCAGCCCGGCCGAGTTGCTCAGCACCGGCGACGACACGCTGTAGTGCTCGAACATCGTCCCGTCCGGGAGACACTCGCCCGACACCACCCGCAGCGTCCCCGGCTGGTTGCAACACCCCGCCCCCTCGAGATCGTACGAGACGAACGCGATGTCCGGGACGTCGTTCGTGTTGATGCACCCGTCGCCGTTGTCGTCGGTCAGGTTCGCCACGACCGGCGTCATCACCACGTCGTTGCGCTCCGGCTGGTAGGTGCTGCCCCGCCAGGCGCACTCGAGCACCGGCTCGAAGTTGCCGGGCGGCGGCCGGAACAGGCAGGTCGGCTCCCCGCCGCCCCGCGGCCCGTCCGACCCCGCGGGGGCGCAGGTATCCGGTCCGCCGTCCAACCCGTCCTCGACGTCCCCACCGCCGTCGCCGTCCAGGTCGCCGTCCCCGTCCCCGTCCGGGCCCACCTCGCTGTCCGGACTCCCGCCGTCGCCGTCGATGCCGCCCTCCCCGTCCGCCCCGTCCTCCTCCCCGTCCGCGTCCGCGTCGGTCCCCGGACCGACGTCGCCGCCCGGCACGCACGCGCCCCGCACGCAGGCGTACCCCGCCGGGCAATCGAAGACGAACGTGCACGGCTGCCCCAAGGCGTCGAGGCCGCCGTCTTCCCCGTTCGATCCGCCCCCGCAGGCCGCGAGCCCGACCGCGAATGCCACTACCCCCGCACCCCGGAGTCTCCGCTGGATCTCTTTCATCGTCCGGGAACTACCACGGGGCGGCGAGACCGACAAGCCCCTCCGACCCGGGTCCCCGACCGCCGATCCCCGGCCGCGCCGTCAGTCGAGGCAGACGGCGCCGACGAGGTCGGCGTAGGTGATCTGCTGCTCCTTGCAGTACGCGTCGAGCCCGACGAGCACGTCGAGCGGGGCGCGGGGGTGGACGAACGAGGCGGTGCCGACCTGCACGGCGGTGGCGCCGGCGAGCATCATCTCCACGGCGTCCTCCCAGCGCACCACGCCGCCGACTCCGATCACCGGGATCGGCACGGCGCGGGAGGCCTCGAACACCAGGCGCACGGCGAGCGGCCGGATGGCGGGCCCCGACAGGCCGCCCATCCCGTTGCCCAGCCGCGGGCGGCGGGTGCGCACGTCGATCGCCATGCCGCGGATCGTGTTCATCACCGACACCGCGTCGGCGCCCCCCTCGGCCGCCGCCCGCGCCAGCGCCCCGATGTCCGCCGTCTCCGGCGACAGCTTGGCGATCAGCGGCAGCGTCGTCGCGCCCCGCGCCGCCGCCACCGCCTCCCGCACGCGCCCCGGGTCGGTCCCGAGCCGCAGGCCGCCCTCCCGCACGTTGGGACACGACAGGTTCAACTCCAGCGCGTGCAGCCCCGGCCGCCCGTCGAGCTTCCGCGCCAACCGCTCGAACTCCCCCGGCGTCGTCCCCAGCACGTTGGCGACCACCGTCGCCCCCGCCGCCTGGAGCTTCGGCAGCTTCTCCGCCACGAACGCCTCGACCCCGACGTTCGCCAGCCCGATCGAGTTCAGCATCCCTGCCGGCGTCTCGCAGACCCGCGGCGGCGAGTTGCCCGCGCGCGGCTCGAGCGAGATCCCCTTGGTGCAGATGCCGCCGAGCACCGCGATGTCGAAGTAGCGGGCCAGTTCGAGGCCGTAGCCGCAGGTGCCGGAGGCGGTGAGCACGGGGTTGCGCAGCACCAGCGACCCGATCGCCAGCCGGCGCTCGCCGCTCACGACGCCCCCTCCGGCCGGCGTGCCCGCCGCGGCCCGGCGCGCCGCTTCTCCGGCATCGGCTTCGCGCTCGCCACCGGCTCCAGGTCGCCCGCCTCCCAGACGACGCGGGCCGCATCCACCACCGGGCCGTCCGAACAGGCGTAGAGGTAGCCGCCGCCGGCGGCCGGCACCGCGCAACCGAGGCAGATGCCGTAGCCGCAGGCCATCATCGCCTCCAGCGACACCTCGCACGGCACCTTCTTCTCCGCCGCGAGCCGCGCCGCCGCCGCCATCATCGGCCACGGCCCGCAGGCCACGACCCGGTCGAACCGCGGCCGCGCCAGCAGCGCCCGCATCGCGTCGCTCGCCAGCCCCTTCTCCCCCGCCGAACCGTCCTCCGTGACGAAGGTCACGTTCTCCGCCGCCGCCGCCAGTTCCGCCGCCATCGGCAGATCCCGCCGCGTCCGGCCGCCGTAGACCGCCGCCAGCCCGCCGCCGCTCGAGGGCTTCGCGACCCGCGCCAGGAACAGCAGCGGCGCGATCCCCACTCCCCCGCCCACCAGCAACAGCCGCTCCCCCCGCTCCGGACGCCGGAAGGCGGTCCCGAGCGGTCCGTGGACGGTCAACACGTCGCCGCGCTGCACCGCCGCCAGCCGCCGCGACCCTTCCCCGACCGACTTCACCAACAAGGTCAGCTCGTTCCCCTCGACCAGCGCCAGCGAGAACGGCCGCGGGAGGAACGGCGAGAATCCCCAATCGCCTCGAAGCATTACGAACTGGCCGGGCTCCGCCTCGAGCGCCTCGCCGCCCAGCCGCAACACCGCGTAGCCTCCGGGAAGGGCCTTCCGATGCACCACGTGGAGCGACAGGATCCGCATCCTCTCCCGCACCGCCCCGCCGAAGTATCTAGATAGGCAGACCCCCGCCCCGGCGTCAACCGTGGGCCGTCCTGCGACCCCCGCTCTCGGGACGTCGTCGGCGGCTGTCCGCCTGACGGCGCACCGTCACTCGTGATCGTCGACATGATCGTCCACGTGGACGATCGATGGTGCTTCCGCTCCGCTTCGGCGACACCCTGCGAGAAGTGGGCCGTTCCTTGCCGTGCCCGGGGAGCGTTGGCTATACTGTCGTTCGTGCGCCGGGAACGTGCCGCCGCGATGGTGCTCGGGATGCTGTCGGTCCTGGCGGCCGGCTGCAACGAACTGGGCCTGTCCGGCCGGACGGACGGCGCGCGCGCCGACCTGCGTACCCTGGGCGTCGTCGCCTTCCATGCCGCGGAGTCGGTCGATCCGCAGGCGCCGGGCGGAGCGGCCGGCCCGGGCCCGCGGTTCGTCGTGGAGGCGCGCTTCGTGCGCTACCCGCAGTCGCTCGAGTCCGAGGTCCGCGAGGTGCTGGGGCTGGCCGATCTGGACGGCCTGCCGCCCGCCGACGGGTGCGCGACCAGGACGCGCTACCCGGGGCCGGCGGAGGACCCCGCCTCGCGCGGCGCCGAGATCGAACTGCTCGACGTCGGCCGCATCCTGGTCCGCGGCGGCGGCGCCGAACACGCGCTGCCCGTCCGCACCTTCCCCGACCTCCTGGACGTCATGAGCGGCGTGACCTACGGCGGCGTGTCGCCGCTCCCCTACATCGCCGGACGACGCTACGACGTCCGGGGAGAATCCGATCGCTCCCCCTGGGTCTCCGTGGACGCGCCGCCGGCCTGGGAAGACCTGCGGGTCAACGGCCTGACCGCGCGCGAAGGCCTCTTCGGCACCTTCGACGCCGAACCCCGGCTCGACCTGGAATGGATCCCGTGGACGGATCGCCCGAGCGACCTGGTGCTGAGCCTGTCCTGGATCGATGCCGGCGGCGCCCGCCGCTCCCTGGTCTGTCACCCGGTCGACGACGGCGCGTTCCGTCTCCCCGTCGAGGCTCTCGACCTGCTCCCCGCCGCCCCGGAGCTGGCCGACCTGACGCTGCGCGTCGAACGCGTCGTCCGCGTCTCCTTCCCGCTCGACCGCCTCGACGAGGCCGAGGCGCTGTTCCGCGTCTCGTTCACCACCCCCGTCCGCTGATCCGCCGCCCGCCTACGGCCCGCCCGCCGGGGCCGGCTCGTAGGTTCCCCCGCCCGGCACGCGCCCGAAACCGGCGTCGTTGATATCGACCTCGAGCCGGTCCAGCGCCCGGATCGCGTCCAGCTCGCCGCGGTGCTCCTCGCACCACGCCCGCGCCTCGCCCACCTCGGCCGGGGTGGCGCGCGAACGCTCCAGCGCCGCCGTCTCCCGCGGTGCGCCGATCGGCTGATAGAACGACCCGGCATCGACGAACCGCCAGACGTCCTCGTCGCCCGCCTCGAGCAGCGCGCAGTTCTCGGCGCGGATGCGCCGGATCAGCAGCGCCGCGCATTCGACCGACCGGGGGTGCGCGTCGTGGAGCAGGACGACCCCGCCCACGTTCCGCCCCTGCCGCTCGCGCTCCCGGATCTGCTCCAGGATCCCCCGCACCAGCAGCTCCGGCGTCCGCGCCCGGAACTCGTCCGCGATGTACGTCCACTGCATCCGCGTGTACCCGCGGTACTCGAGATACCGGTCGATCGCTCCGTCCACGTCCCCGTACGGCGGGCGGAACAACGTCGGCGCGTAGCCGACCGCCGAACGGATCGCGTCCTGGGCCCGGACGATCTGGCTCCGCCACTCCGCCGGATCGAGCCGCGTCAGGTGCGGATGGGAGAAGGAGTGGTTCCCCACCGTGTGACCGTCCCGGACGATCATCCGCGCCACGCGCCGCCCCTCGCGCCGCTGCGGGATCTCCTGCACCCGACCCCCGAGCAGGAAGAACACCGCCGGCACCCGCTCGCGCCGCAGGACCTCCAGCAGCCGCGGCGTCGTCTCCGGGAACGGTCCGTCGTCGAACGTCAACAGCAGGCGCCGCCCGGCGAACCCGCCCTCGACCGGCCGGCCCCGCGGCAGCCGCGGCGGCGGCGTCTCGTCCCGCGGCCGCGGCACCAGCAGGAACGGATTGCCGAGCAGCCAGTCCTCGTGGGCCGGCCCGTTGAATCCGTCGGCGTCGTACGCCGCCGCCGGCACGCGCGCCCCCACCGCCCCGCCGCCGCCAGCCGCCTCCGCCGGCCCGACGCCCGATGCCGCCTCGCCTTCCGCCCCATCTCGTCCCGCCGCCTCGCGATCCGCCCCGTCCCGCCCCGCCGGCCCGGGCGCCTCCTGCGCCGCCGCCACGGCCGACCAGGCGAGCAGCACGGCCGGAACGCACCACCGCGCCACCGCCGCTCGATCGCCCCCGCACGAGCGACCCCGCGCGACTCTCGTCCCGCCGCGCCCCCGGCGATCTCTCCTGCCGAACGTCGTCATCGCGTCCTTCCCCTACCCCTCCGCCCCCGCTCCGCGCGGGCCGCCGGCCCCGCCTCGCCCGCCCGCGCTCACCGATAGAGCAGCAGTACCGCGCTGACCCGCCAGCTCCCGGTGTCCGGATCGATCTCCGGGATCGTCATGTCGAACACCTGGTCCAGCCCCGACAGCCACGGGGTGAAATCGGTGGTGACGGTGCGCACCAGGTCGCCGGGACACCAGCCGGAACGGGCCCGCGAGACGACGGCGGGATCCCCGAGCGGGCTGGCGGCGACGAACGCGGCGCAATCGGTGCGCCACGGCGTCTGCTCCACCCGCGGCGCGCCATCGACCGACACCGTCACCGTCCGCTCGCACGTCTCGTCGCACCCCTCCCCGGTCGCGCTGTGGCCGGTGAAGCGGTAGCGCAGCGCGGCCCCCGAGACCCCGACCGGCATCCGCACCAGCACCGGCGAGAGGTCGGCCGGCACGCGGTAGTTCGCGTGGTCGAACAGCGGAACGACCCGGAGCACCTCGCGCGGCGGCGGACCGGGCACGAACGTCATCGACAGGTCGACCTCCCACCCGCCCTCGGCGGTGTCGAGCGTCACGATCACGGGGTGGATCCAGGTGAGCAGCGGGGCGAGGTCGGTGACGTCCTCGGTCCACTCGGCGTCGCCGCCGAACGGTGTGACCGCCCGCAGCAGTTCGATCTCCCCTCCCCCGTCGAGGCCCAGCCGCACGGTCGCCACCCGGGCCAGTGGATCGCAGAACGTCGGACAACCGGTGTGGACCCGCAGCCGCACCGTGATCCGCTGGTAGTCCTGCACCACCGGGAAGCCGAAGTCGCGCGAGATGCGCCGGCGATCCGTCGGACTGGCGTACATCTCCTCGCGCGAGAAGATCACCACCTCGATCGGCCCTCCCGCCTCACCGTCCTCCGGCTCGGCGTCCTCCGGCCCGCCGGCGTCCTCGCGGGCGCCGGCGTCCCCGTCCGCCCCGCCGTCCGCGCCGGCGTCCCCGTCCGCGCCGGCGTCCGCGTCCGCCCCGCCGTCCGGTTCGCCGTCCGGCCCGCCGTCCGGTTCGGGGCACGCCGGATGGTCCTCGGGGGTGGAGGCCACAAGTTGGGCGACCTGGGCCGGCGAGAGGCACAACCCGCCGAACTCCGCCACCCGGTAGCCCGTGGCGCAACTCGCCTCGGCCTCGGCGCACTCGTGCATCACGCAGTCGCAGAACAGCCCCGGTCCGCACGCCGGCACTTC
>JAAZOP010000580.1 GCA_012797735.1 Myxococcales bacterium | reverse complement strand
GCCTCTGCAGCGATACCTGCACCTGGGCCGGGGACGGCGAGTGCGACGACGGCGGCCCCGGCTCGATGTGGGACGTCTGCGCCTTCGGCACCGACTGCACCGATTGCGGCCCCCGCTAGCCCGACAACCACCTCGTGATCGTCTCCAACCACCGCGCCCCGAGGTTGTCGCATGCGGCTCGGCGAACCCGGCAGGTTCGGCGGTCGACGACGCGAAAGCCGGAGGTGATCCGACGACGAAGGGCACGAAGCTCGTGGTGTTCGGCACCGGCGTGCTCGACCTGGTCGCCTTCTTCCTGCCGCTGAGCCACATCCAACAGGACGGTTTCGAGGGCAGGGCCCGAGCCGAGGAAACCGGCAGCGCAGGCCCCGGTGCCGCTCGCCCCGTCGCTCCGCACCGCACCGCGCCCCGTCCGAGGAGACCCCTGGCGTCTCGTCGCAGACCTCGCCGGTCCACTCTCCCGATCTTCGAGCCCCTGAAGGGGGGTCTCTCCGGAGCTTGGCCCCCCTGCGGCACGGGACTGCGCCCGGACGCGGTCCCGCCGCCCCCCGCGATGTCCCGACCCGCCGCGTCAGATCAACGGCGCCGTGCAGACGCCGATCTCCATGATCAGGTAGATCAGCACGTACTCCTGCGGCAGGATCCCGTCGTGCCCGGGCGACCAGCCGTCGCCGACGGTATGATAGGTCGAGAACAACACCTTTCCCCCGCCGTGCTGCCAGGTCATCGTCAGCGGCACGATCCGTCCCCGCTCCAGCACGAAGTCGCCCTCGACCCACACCTTCGGCCCCGCCGACTCCCCCGGCCGCGGGTCCAGCCGCACCAGGTAGTCCTCGACCCAGACGAAGTTCTCCAGGAAGTCCAGGTTCTCGTGCCCGACGCCGATCGCGTCGAGCCACGCGCTGAGGTCGGCGTCCACCGACCGGCCCCGCGACGTCCAGCCGCTGGCCGTCTCCGAGTGCGCCCATGCCTCGTAGTCGCCGGCGTCCAGCTCCGCGTCGTCGCCGCAGATGTCGACGTACTCGGGCAACGGCTGCTCGAACACGTCGTACATCATGTCCGTCGCGTAGATCCGACCCCCCGCCTCGATGTAGGCCCGGACGTTGTCCCGCACCGCCGGGTCCAGCAGCGGTGCCGTCGGGTCGCTGATCTGCTCGCCGCCGTCGATCGTGCAGGGGAAGAAGATGATGTGGTACGTCATCATCCGCGACAGGTCCCGCAACAGCGTCTCGCTCGACGGATACGGCGGGATGTTGTAGAGGTCGAACGGCTCCGTCCCCCGCACCAGCCGGTTCCCCGAATCGATGTCGCCCATCGTCAGCTTCGCCAGCACGTCCTCGATGTGGTCCCCGGCGTCCAGCGCGAACGACAGGGCGATGTTCGGGATCGTGTCGCCGTCCCCGTTGCGCGCCGGCAGCGTCGTCGACTCTTCCGGGATGTCCACCGGACCCGTCGCCGGCACCGTGATCGGCCGCACCCGCCGGAACTGCCCCTTTTGCACCACGAGCTGGTACTCGCCCGGCGCCGCGTTCACGGTGAAACTCCCGTCCGGTTCGCTGAACGTGAAGTACGGGGACGGCGGATCGACGCAGTTCTCCGGATACGCATGGTCCGGGATCGGCGGCGGGTCGCTCAACGCGAAGTAGACCAGCGCCCCGGAAATCGGCACCGCATGCCCGGGACTCCACACCACCCCCCGCATCGCCGTCAGGATCCCCGGCACGTCCCACGCCTCCGAGCCGCCGTCGGAACCGCGGTCCCACCCCGCATCCCGCGGGAACCGGTCGTCCTCGGGATCCTCGCACCCCGCCGCGACCGAGAACACCGCCGCCAGAACGGCCGCCCACCACCCGTTCCTCGCCTTCATCGCTCCCTCCCGCGCGCCTGCGCACCCCGAGAATACCCCGCGGCAGGCCCCGCGCAAAGGGCGTCCACCGGAAACCGGGATGAACCGGCCTGCCCCGCGGGTTCGATCCCCCAAGAAACCGTCCCTCGACTTTGCGGCCCGGGGGATTAGACTACCCGGCGGAGCGACCGATGGGCGACCCGCACCGACACGACCGCCCCCCGCGACTCGACGCCCAACAACGCGCCCTGCTCGCCGCGATCGTCGTCTCCCTCCTCGCCCATCACACCGTCCTCTCCGTCCTGCCGGCGCCCAGGGCCGAGATCGAAAAGCGCCCCCGGCCCGTCGAGGTCGCCCTGTACGAACCGGCGGCGCCGGCGCCCACCGCCGTCGCGCCGGCCGTGCCCCCGCCCGTGCCGCCGCCCCTGGCCGAGACGGCACCACCCGAGACCCCTCCGCCGGCCGACGAGACGCCCGCCGAACGCGCCGAACGCCTCCGCCGCGACCTCGAGGAACTCCGGCCCCCGCGGCTCGCCCAACGCCCCCCGCCGCCGGCGCCGCCGCCGCAGCGACCCGAACCGCAACCCGAGCCGCAACCCGAAGAGGAACCGACGCCCCCGCGCCCGGCGCCCGACGTCCGGGCGCTCAACATGCACTTCGTGCAGCTCCCGCCCCGCACCGACGAACCGGAGACGGTCCCGGACAACGCCCGCTTCTTCGCCCAGCGCACGCAGGACGTCGAGGAGGAGACGCGCGCCGCCGTCACCACGCTCGACGACGAACAGGAAGCCCAGACCGCTCGCGCCGCCGCCCGCCCCGACGAGGCGCCGGCGACGCAGGACGGGGTCCGCGACGGACAGCCGCAGGTCGAGGAACGACCGGGCGCCGACGAGCCCGACCGCCAGGCCGCCGCCGCCGCCACCCCCCGACCGGCGCACCCCGAACGCCGTGTAGTAGTCGTACGGGAGGGCGTACATGTACGCGTAGTCCGGGATCGTCGCGTGGAACGCCGTGTCGAAGACGGCAACTTGCGGGATCCCCGGCATGAGCCGCATGCAGGCCCGGATGCCGGCGAGGTTGGGCGGGTTGTGGAGCGGCGCGAGCTGGCTCATCTTCTCGACTTCCTCGAGGACGTCGTCGGTGATGAGCGTCGGATCGACGAACTTCTCGCCGCCGTGGACGACGCGATGCCCGACCGCCACGATCTCGTCGATGCTCTTCACGACACCCTTCACCGGGTCCGTGAGGAGCGCAAAGACGCGGTCCATCGCCTCGTCGTGGTTATTCATCTCGGTGTCGAACGCGATCTTCCCGGCGAGCTTCGTCTCCTGGATGATCCGGCCGCACCGCTGGGCGATGCCGACACACTCGGCGAGGCCCTTCGCGACGACTTCCTCGGTGTGCGCGTCGATGAGCTGGTACTTGAGCGACGAGCTGCCGCTGTTGAGCACGAGGATCTTCATTCGGTGATCTGCCCGCCTGTCCTTCTGCCGGCCCTTGATCTCGGTCTGTTCGGGCGCTCCGACGGACGTCCCGTGCGGACCCAGCCGGGGCGGGGCCGTACCCGTCGCCCCGGCTCGCCCGATGGCCCTACTGCGTTGCCTGGACCGCGGTGATCGCGGCCACGTTCACGATGTCGAATGCGTCGCATCCCCGCGAGAGATCGTTCACCGGCCGGCTCAGGCCCTGGAGAACCGGACCGTATGCCTCGGCTTTCGCGAGGCGTTCGGTGAGCTTGTACGCGATGTTCCCGGCATTGAGGTCCGGGAAGATGAGCACGTTCGCCTTGCCGGCCACCGGGCTGCCGGGGGCTTTCCGCCGGCCGATCCACTCGACGAGCGCCGCGTCGCCCTGGAGCTCGCCGTCGAGCGCGATGTCCGGGCGTCGCTCCTTCGCGATCCGCGTCGCCTCGACGACCTTGTCGATGATCGGGTCCTTCGCGCTGCCCTTCGTCGAGAGCGAGAGCATCGCCACTCGCGGCTCGAATCCGAGGAGGCTCCGCATCGTCTCCGCGCTCTGGATCGCGATCTCGGCGAGCTGCTCCGCGTCGGGATTGATGACGAGACCCGCGTCGGCGTAGATGAACGTGCCGTTCTCGCCGTACTCGCAGTCCGGCACGATCATGACGAAGAACGCGGAGACGAGCTTGC
>JAAZOP010000579.1 GCA_012797735.1 Myxococcales bacterium | reverse complement strand
TCCACCTCGGGCGCGAACGCCGGCGCCGCCTGCGGCTGGGCCCCCGCCGGCGCGGCGGCCAGCCACCCCGCGACGACGGCCGCCGGCCACGCCGCACTCCCCCGCGTTCCCCGCGCGAACCGACCGTGCGCCATCTAGCGTCTCCGCACGCTGCGCCGCCCCGCGATCCACGAGCCGACGATCAGCACCAGTCCCACGCCGACCGCCGCCAGGCAGCGGTCCATCCACATGACGTCGCCGACGTGGTCGAAGTACAGGAAGCCGAGCCACGCGCCGATCGTCAACAGCGCGTAGGTGAGCTGGCGACCCGCCCGGGCCACGCGGTCGAGCTGCGGAACCAGGCCCCGGACCTGCACCTCGATCCGCCCCTGCAGCGAGCGGTGGACGAACTTCTCCACCTGCTCCGGCAGGGTGAGGTAGGTCAACGCCGTGTTCTTGACCGATTCGATGAAGATCTGCGTCCAGTCCCGTTCCGGGCCGAGCACGTACTCGCGGATGTACGGGTAGATGATCTCCATCGGCCGGGTCTCGGGGTCGAGCTGGGTGCAGAGGCCCATCAGCAGCAGCAGGGTGCGTTCGAGCAGCACCCAGTCGCGGGGGACGTGGAACGAGCCCGACAGGTCGCGCAGGGAGACACCGAGGTTGGACAGGTCGGTGAGGTTGCGGAAGACCGCGTTGGGGTCGAACTTGACGTCCTTGAGGTTCAGCGAATCGATGTGCACCTCCTCCTGGAGGCGCTTGTGGAAGTGCTCGATGATCCGCTCCGCCACCGTGTCGTCGGCCGCCACGGCGATGAAGCCCATCCGGCGCAACGCCCCGATGATCTGCTCCGTGTTGCGCCGGATCACCCCTTCGAGGAACTCCGGGATCCCCTGGCGCATCACCGGCGAAAGCGTCCCCACGGCGCCGAAGTCGAGGAACGTGACCGAGCCGTCGGCCTGCACCAGGATGTTCCCCGGGTGCGGGTCCGCGTGGTAGACGCCATCGACGAAGATCATCTGGCAGTAGGTCGTGATCAGGAGGTGCGCGAGCTGCTTGCGGTCGACCCCCATCCGGTCCAGTTCGTCCAGATGCGAGACGTTGACCCCCTCGCAGAACGAGGTGGTCAGGATCCCGCGCGTGGACAGCTCGGGCAGCACCTCCGGGAACCGGACGCGCGGCTCGTCGCGGAAATTGCGCGCGATGCGCCGGATGTGCTCCGCCTCGCAGGTGAAGTCGAGCTCCTGGGCGACCATCTCGCGGATCTGCGCGTGGTACTCGTCGAGATTCTCCACCGGGAAGAACCAGTGGATGATGTCGAGGATGCGCCGGATCGTCTTGAGGTCCCGCCGGACCACCTCGTCGATCCCCGCGTGCTGGACCTTGACCGCCACCCGCCGCCCGTCCTTCGTCGTCGCCCGGTGCACCTGGCCCAGCGACGCCGAGGCGATCGGCCGCTCCTCGAACGCCGCGAACAACTCGTGCGGGTCCCCGCCCAGCTCCACCCGGATGCGCCGGGCCACCGACGCGTACGGTCGCGCCGGCACCCGGTCCTGGAGCTGCTCGAGCCCCCGGCGGAACTCCTCGGGCAGGAAGTTCGTCATCACCGAGATGAGCTGCCCGACCTTGATGAACAGCCCCTGCAACGACAACAACGTGCGCGCCACCCGGCGCGCGCTGCGGACGTGCAGGCCCCGGACCTTGCGGTCGTAGTAGTCCCGCCCGAGGAACCGGGCCTTGAGGCGGAGCCAGAGGTAGCCGCCGATCACCCGGAACGTCGTCCAGTACGCCTTGAGGAACCGGAACGACTGCGGGATCGGGCGCACCAGGAGTTCCGGCGCCGCCGGCCGCTCGCCGGGACCCTCCGCCGTCACCGTCGGCGGATGCTCCTCGCAACGGTCCGGTCGCGGCAGCGCCTCGCTCATCGGACGCAGGCTAGCAAGTTGCGGGTCGGGCGGGAAGGGCGGTGTCAGTCGTAGCGCACCAGGCTGTGGACCGGAACGCCGCGCAGCCGGCGCCGGCCGCGGAGGAACGCCAGCTCGATCACGAACGCCGCCTCCAGCACCCGGGCGCCGCAGCGGCGCACCAGCCGGACGGTCGCCGCCGCCGTGCCCCCCGTCGCCAGCAGGTCGTCCACCACGATCACCCGGTCCCCGGGGCCCACCGCGTCGCGGTGGACCTCGACCGCGTCCGTGCCGTACTCCAGGGCGTACCGCTCGCGCCGGGTCTTCCACGGCAGCTTGCCGGGCTTGCGCACGGGGACGAAGCCGACGCCCAGCCGGTCGGCCAACGCGGCGCCGAAGATGAACCCGCGCGACTCGACCCCCACGATCTTCGTCGGCCGCCGGCCGCGGCAGCGCGCCGCCAGCTCCGCCACCGCGGCCCGCAGGCCGGCCGCGGAGCCGACCACGGGCGTGATGTCCTTGAACACGATGCCCGGCTTCGGGAAGTCGGGCACGTCGCGGACCAGCGAGCGGATCAGACGTTCTCGGGCGTTCATCGTCTCCCTCCCTCCGCGCGCGCCAGGCGCGCGAACAACCCCGGGAACCGGCGTCGCGCGTCGCGCTGGGTCAGGTCGAGCGTCAGCGCGGAGAGCGAGGCGTATCCGTCGTGGACCGCCCGCGTGTCGGTCCCGGGCGTCCGGTCGCTGCCGACCGGGAAACCGCCGATGCGCGCCGACCACCCGCCGGACCGGCTCCTCCGCAACGTCACTTCCTCGGGGTAGTGCCGCCGGCCGAGCCGCGTGAGCCGCAGTCCGGGCCGCGGCGCCCGCGGCACGTTGAGATTGAGCAGCACGCCGCGGCCGTCGGCCAGCGCCGCCGGCCCGGCCCGCAGCACCCGCTCCGCCACCCGCGCGGCCAGCCGCGCGGCCGGCCCGTAGTCGGTTCCGTCGGCCAGCGACACCGCCAGCCCCGGGACGCCCCGCAACGCCGCCTCGCGCGCCGCCGCCACCGTGCCGGAGTAGATCGTGTCGGTCCCGAGGTTCGGGCCGAAGTTGACGCCGGACACCACCAGCGCCGGTCGCCGCGGCAGCAGCCCGAACAGCGCCACGAACACGGCGTCCACCGGCGTCCCGAACACGGCCCAGCGCCGCCGGCCCAGCCGCCGCACCCGCAGCGGACGGCGGAGGTTCATCGAATGGCTCGCCGTCGAACGCTCGTCCCCCGGCGCCACCGTCCACACCTCGCCCAGCGGCCGGAACGCCGCCTCCAGCGCCCGCAACCCGGGCGCCTCGATCCCGTCGTCGTTCGTCAGCACGATCAGCGGCCGCCGCGGCATCGGCGGCAGAGAACACGGACCGCCGCCCGAAGTCAACGCCGTCCCGTCCCCCGCCGGAAGTTGCATCGGGCCAGGATGTCCTCTACCCTGGCGAGCAGCGGATCGAAGCCGGTGGCGAGGCCGGACGGTGAGTCGTCGATGAACCTGTGCTTGGCTTGCGGGCGCGTGTTCGACGACGGGGTTTCGCGGTGCCCCACCGACGGGGACGAGCTGCTCCCCTACGAACCCTCCCGCCCGGCCGGCGACGTCGTCGAAGGGGGCTACCGCATCGTCCGCCTCGTCGGCGTCGGCCAGTGCGGCGAGGTCTTCGAGTGCCGGGCGCTGTCGACGGACCAGCGCGTCGTCCTGCGCCTGATGGCCCCGGAGCTGACCGGGAACCGGATCACCACCGAGTTCCTGCTGCGGCACATGATGCAGCTCCGCGAGTTCGAGCACCCGGCGGTGGTCCGCGTGCGCGACGTCGCGCTCCACGAGGGCCGCCTGGCGCTCGTCCGCGAGTGGGTCGAGGGCGAGCGGCTGCTGGACCTGCTCCTCCGCGAGGGCGCCCTCACCGTCTCCCACTCGCTGGACGTGGCGATCCAGATCGCCAAGGGGCTCCAGGCCGCCCACGCGGTCGAACTCCTGCACCTCCAGCTCCGGCCGTCGAACGTGTTCCTCGAGGTCGGGCAGGGCAGCGTGCTCGAACAGGCCCGGCTGGTCGATTTCGGCATCGGGCCGCAGCGCGTGGTCGATGGCCGCGACATCTTCGGCACGATCCGCACGCTGTCCCCCGAGCAGATCGAAGGCTGGGATCCCACCCCCCGCTCGGACATCTACTCGCTGGGCCTGTTGATCCACCGCATGATCACGGGCCGCCAGCCGTTCGCCGGCACCGGCGACGACGTCGTCCGCCAGGCGCTCGAGGCGCCGATCCCGCCGCTGGTCACCCCGTCCGGCCGCCCGGCACCCGCGGACCTGGACGAACTCGTGCGCGCCATGGCCGAGAAGCGGCCCGACGCCCGGCCGCGCGACATGACCGAGGTGCTTGGACGCCTGCAGGCGATCCAGCAGGCGATCGAGGACGACCTGCCGTTCGAGCAGGCGTTCCGCGAGGAACTCCCGGCCTCGTCGAGGTCCGCGACGTACCGTGAGCTGCAGACGGTGATCCTGCGGCGGTCGAGCATCGTGCCGCCGCCGGGCCCGCCCGGCTCGGTTCCGCCGCCCCCGCCGCGCCCCCAGGAGCTGTTCACGCCGCAGGGGGCCGAGCGGAAGCGGCGGGAGTCGTTGCCGCCGGGGACGACGGCGGAAGCACCGCCCCCACCCGACCTCCCGCGACGCGAGGCCCAGACCGTGATGTTCCTGCCGCGCACCGGCGAGGCCGGGATGCGTCTCGCCTCGGCCCGCGAGGAGGCGCGCGCGGTCGAG
>JAAZOP010000578.1 GCA_012797735.1 Myxococcales bacterium | reverse complement strand
GGCGTGCGACTCGCCCCGGGCGCCGTCGTCGGCGCCGGCGCCGTGCTGGGCGACGGTGTCGCTGTCGGTCCCGGCGCGGCGGTCCTGCACGACGTCGAGATCGGGGCCGGTGTTGCGATCGGGCCGGGCTGCGTCGTCGGGGCGGAAGGATTCGGTCTCGACGCCGCGCCCGGCGACCTCGCGCCGGAGCCTCTGCCGCACGTCGGCACGGTGGTGCTCGGCGCCCGCGTCCGGCTGGGCGCCAACGTCGTCGTCGCCCGCGGAACGCTCGGAGCGACCTCCATCGGCGACGATTCGCAACTGGACGCGCTGGTGCAGATCGGCCATAACGTGCGCATCGGTCGCGGATGCGTGATCTGCGCGCAGGTCGGCATCGGCGGCTCGACCGTCGTGGGCGACGGCGTCTGGATCGGCGGCCAGGCCGGCATCGCCGACCACTGCCGCGTCGGTCCCGGGGCGCGGATCGCCGCGCAGAGCGGCGTGATCGGCGACGTCCCGGCGGGAGAGACGTGGGGCGGCACGCCGGCCGTGCCGCACGCACAGTGGATGCGCGGGGCGGCGGTGGTGGCCCGCCTGGCCCGAGGGAGGGAGCCGTGAGGAGCACCGGGAAGAAATCGCGACGCCGGAAACCCGAGCCTTCGTCGCGCCGCGCGACGAAGGCGCCGCGAGCGCCCGCGTCCGCCCGGCGACGGCGCCCGCCGCGGCGCCCAGACCTCGCCGTGCCCCGTTCGATCCTCCGGCACCGCCCGCCTCTCCTGCTCGTCGACCGCGTCGTCGCCTCGACGCGCGGCCGCTGGCTCGTCGCCGCCTGGAAGCCATCGCCGACCTGGCCGCTCTTCCGCGGACACTTTCCGGGCGAGCCGATCGTCCCCGGCCTGCTGCTCGTGGAGGCGATCGCGCAGGCGTCGGCGCTGCTCGCCTTCGAGACGGAACCGTTCGACGTGCGCGGGACCCGCATGTACCTGATGACCGTGGAGCGGGCCCGGTTCCTGGCCCGCGTCCGGCCGGGCGATCTGCTGGAGATCCGCACCGACCTCGTCGACCGTCGCGGGCCGCTCTGGCGGTTCGACGGCTCGATCGCCTGCCGGGGCCGGCTCGCGGCCGACGCGCGGATCGTCGCCGCCCTGCTCGTTCCCGGCGGCTCGCGCGGCCGTCGAGGTGCCGGCGCGTGACCGCCTCCCGCCGCCCGCCCCCGTTCGTCCATCCGGCGGCGGTCGTCACGGGCCGCGTGCGCTGGGGCGCCGGGGTCGCGGTCGGTCCGCTGGCCGTGCTCCGCGGCCCTCTGCGCCTCGGTCCCGGCTCGATCGTCGCCGGCCCGGCCGTCCTCGAGGGTCCGGCCGTCTTCGGCCGCGACACCCGCGTCCACCCCTTCGCCGTGCTCGGCGGTCCGCCCCAGGATCGGACCTACGACGGCGAGCCGACGCGGCTCGTCTGCGGCGACGGCAACGTCTTCCGGGAACACGTCACGGTGCACCGCGGCACCCGCAAGGGCGGCGGGGTCACGCGGCTGGGCCACCGCAACCTGCTGATGGCCGGCGTGCACGTGGCCCACGACTGCCGTCTCGGCGACGAGATCCAGCTCGCCAACGGCGTCTTGCTCGCCGGCCACGTCCAGGTCGGGGACCACGCCGTGTTCGGCGGCCACGCCGCCGTGGCGCCGTTCGTGCGGGTCGGCCGCATCGCGATGATCGCGGGCGGGGCGATGGTCGATCGCGACGTGCCGCCGTTCTGCGTCGCGCGGGGCGACCGCGCCTGGGTCGCCGCGCTCAACGTCGTCGGGCTCCGCCGTCGCGGCGTTTCCGCCCGCGCCGTCGAGGCCCTGCACCGCGCTTTCCAGATCCTGTTCCGCGAGCCGGGCCCGTTCGCCGCGGCGCTCCGCGCCTGCGCCCCGCTCGCCCGCCGCGAACCGCTCGTGGCCGAACTGCTCCGCTTCCTCCGCCGCTCGCGCCTCGGCGTCCGCCGCGCCCCCGGCGGCTGACCCGGGCGCCGCGCTCCCCGCGCCGTCCGCCTCCCCGGTCTCGGGCCGCCCTACCCTCCCGCTTCGCCGGGTTCTTCCGGGCGCCGCCGGACGAACCCGGCGACGAAGGCCAGACCGTAGGCCGCGGCCGCGACGACGAAGGCCGCGCGGATTCCGACATGGATCGACACGACCGTGGCCAGGATCGAACCGAAGACGCCGGCGGCGCCGTTGACGGCCCAGAGCCAGGGAACGGCCGCCGGCGCCTCGGCGTCGGCCCGGCGCAGCAGCAGCGGGAAAGGAATCCCGGCGGCGAAACCGGCCGGGAGCGTCACGGCGGCGGCGACGACCAGTCGTCCCGCGTCGCCGAACCGGAGGGTGGCCGACAGCAGCGGCGGCAGGAGCCAGGCGGCGGCGCCGCCGAGCAGCACCAGCACGAGCGGTGCGTACCGCAGGCGCGACGCCCGGGCGGGTGCCCCGGGTCCCGCCAACAGGCGGCTGCCGAGGCCGGCGGCCAGCAGCAGACCGCCGAGGACGAGGGCGAGCGCCCAGGCGGGACGACCGAGGTACGGGCCGAGGCGCTGGACGAGCGCGAGTTCCAGGCACATGAAGCCCAGCCCGAGCGCGACGGCGACGGCGAGCAGGCGCCCCCGGCGGCGGAGGTCGCCCGCCAGCCTTCTCCGGGCGACGGCGAACGGAATCCCCGCCAGCAGCAACAACAGCAGGCCGGCCGCCAGGCCGGCGTGGGCCAGGAAGTACAGGCCGTTGCCCAGCAGGTGCGACGGCGAGGGCGCGAACAGCACTTCCGGCCAGTCGCGGAGCCGGTTCTGGTAGAAGAAGTAGGGGCGGTCGTCCGTCGGCGCGCTCACGTCCAGCGGCCAGTCGGCCACGGCCGCGGCGAGTCGTCCGGCGTCCGGTTCCGCGAGGATGCGGGCGATCCAGGCCGCCTCCGCGTCCGCCGGGGCGGACGCCGCGCCGCCCTCCGGACGAACCCGCTCGAACCCCAGCCACTCCGCCAGCCGGTCGATCCGGTCGATCTCCTCGGCGGAGAACCCGTCCGGCTTGACCAGCACGTCGTTCATCCAGACGGCGCGCCGGTGCGGCAGCCGGAGGCGCAGGACCACGATCCCCGCGCGCGGGTCGCCTTCCCGTCGCGCGACGGCCTCGCGGGCGAGCAGCGCGAGGCGGGCGCCGAGAGCCAGGTCCGGGAGGCTGAGCGTGGCGACCGACAGGATGCCGCCGGGAGCGAGCCGGTCGAGGTAGTCCGAGAACGCCTCGCGGGTGTACAGGCCGTTCTCGGTCAGCGCGTAGGCGCCGGCGCCGGTGGCGGCCGAGGTGTCGACCATGCTGAGCTGGATGATGTCGAACCGCCGATCGGTCCGGTGGAGGAAGCCCCGGGCGTCCGCCGTCACCACCTGCACGTCGGGGCGGGCGTACAGCCCGCCCGTCCAGTCGCGGTAGCGGTCGAGCATCACGTCGCGGACGATGATCTCGTTGATCTCCACGGCGGTGACGTGGCCGGCGCCGAGGGCGAGGGCGGCGAGGACGTCCTTGCCGCCGCCGGCGCCGAGCACGCAGACGGCGGCGACCCTGGGACGCACGAGGTAGACGAACGCGGACAGGTCGCGGGCCACGAACGAGACGTCGTGGAAGTCGCCGTCGAAGGCGATCAGCGGCGTCAGCGCGTTCATGTCGATCACCAGCGTCTTCTGCGGGGGAACCGGGCCGGTCCGGCGCGGGCTGGGGCCCCAGCCGGCGAAGACGCCGCCGTCGAGCACGGTGACGAGCGAGTAGGAGTTCCAGGCGGCGAACTCGGGCCGGCGCTCCTCCAGGTCGATCCCCTTGGCCACCCGGAGGTCCAGGCCGCCGGCGTGTCGGGCGAGCAGTCCGGCCGGGGCGACCACCGCGAGCCCGCCGGCGGCGAACAGGGCCGCGGCGCGTCCCGGCAGGCCCGAGCCCCAGGCCAGGGCGCCGGCCGCGGGTCCGCAGAGGAAGGCGAGGAACCACAGCGCGCCGGGTCCGCCGAGGGTTCCGATCACGAGCGGCACGGCGATGCAGCCGGCGGCGGCGCCGACCAGGTCGGCGCCGTAGACGACGTGGGCCCGCGCGGCGAACAGGCGCATCACGCAGGCCAGCACCACCCCGCCGAGCAGGAACGGGAGCGTGGCGAACCCGATCAACGCGCCGAGCCGCAGGGTCAGGCTGGTGAACATCGCATCCGGCCCCGCGCCGAACCAGTCCGGAGCGAGCCGCAGCAGGGCGAGTTCGACGGCGAGGAGCGCCGGTCCGAGCGCGGACGTCGCCGCGGCCGCCAGCAGCCGCAGCCCGCGCTCGCCCAGCCGGCGCTGGAGCAGATGGACCACGACGCCGCCGAGCGCTCCGCCGAGCAGGGCCACCGAGATGGCCAGGAAGGCGAAGTGATACCAGAGTTGCACCGAGAACAGTCGAGTCAGCAGCAGTTCCGTCGCAATCAGGCCGCCCGACAGCAGCGACACCCCGGACACCAGGGCGGCCGTCGGCCCCGCGCGGGAGCCCGGCGACTCGGATGCAACCGACCCCGGCGCCGGTTCGTTCATTCCACGTACCCGATCGCCCGCAGGCGCTCGTACAACGCCCGCTCGGCCGGTGACTCCGGCGCCGCCCGTCCCGCGTCCGGGCGCGGCGCCGTGTGGGTCGGCACCGTCGCCTCCGGGCGCGACGCCAGCCGGTCCGGAAGAATCGCTTCCGCCAGCACGCGCCCCGGCATGTCCGCCCCGGCGGGCAGGCCCAACAGCGCGAGGGCAGTGGGGGTCACGTCGAGCACCGACGGTTTCGTCGCGAACGCCGCGCCCGGACGCACGCCGGCCCCGGCCAGCACGAGCACGCCGTCCGGCCCCCGCTCGTGGTAGCCCGACGAGACCCGGTCGAAGCGGTTCGGCGCGTCCGGCCGGTGCCGCGGGTTCGGCTCGTGGCCGTGGTCCGAGACGATCATGACCGTCAGCCGATCGGCCGGGAACAACGAGACCAGCCGGCCCAGCACCTCGTCCATGTACGCGTAGTATCCCGGCACGACCCCGCCGAACCGGCGGACGTCCTCGGGACGCACGTCGCGGAACGAGCCCGGTTCGTGGAACTTCCAGAAGCAGTGGGAGGCGATGTCGATCCCGTCGAAGTAGATCATCACGAGTTGCGGGTCGTACTTCGCGACCGCGCGGACCGACGCGTCGGCGTGGACCCGATCGACGAGGTAGGTGAAGCGGAGCCAGCTCAGCGGATTGTCCGGGTCCATCACCTCCTGGCCGGCCAGGCGGTCCGCGGCCGCCGCGGGCAGGTCGAGGAAGCGGTCGAGGTCGTCGCGACGGCCTTCCCATCCCGCCTGCAGGACGTCCGCGAGGTCGTCGGCCAGCGCCGGCGGGAAGACGAGGCTGCCGGAGGCGGCGGGCGCCGGTGTTTCCAGCCCGAGCCCCGGCAGGACGCCGCGTGCCCGCACCGCGGCGGCGTGGTCCGAGACGACGAATCCGTTCACCTCCTCGGCCGGGTAGGAGGCCCACCAGCCGACGACGCCGACGCGCAGGCCGGCGCGCGAGGCGATGTTCCACAGCGCGTCGGCGCGCCGCGACGCGCTGCTCACCAGACGATGGCCCCCGTCCGGGGCCGGCACGAGGAAGTCCTTGATGCCGTGCACTTCCGGGGTCACGCCCGTGGCGATCGTGGTCCAGATCGCCGGCGACAGGGTCGGCGTCAGCGTCGCCAGCGGCGCGCGCGTTCCCCGCGCGAGCAGCCGGGCCAGGTTGGGCATTCGTCCGGCCTCGAGCAGCGGGTCGATCACGGCCCAGGTCGCCCCGTCCCAGCCCACCAGGAGCAGGCGGTCCTGCCGCGGGTCCGACGCGACGTCTTCCGCCTGCGGCGGACGTCGCGCGCAGCCCGCGCCCGCCGCGAGCCCGCAGGACAGGGCGAGCGCGGCCAGCGCGACCGCGGTCCGGTCCGCGCGCCGCCGCCGGGCCCGGCACCGGCCTTCGGACGTCGCGCGGCGAACCCCATGGAATCGAACTGCCCCTGGCCGACCCATCTGGACCTCTGCGTCGCCCTCCGGGCGACAGCGGGGCGGGATGCTACCCCGGCGCATCGACGCGTGGCAAAGCCGGAACGACGGAGAGGCCGGTCCCGAGAACGCGGCCGAACGGGAACCACGCCCGGACGGCCGGCACCCCCGCCGCGACGCGCTCGACCCGCACCCGGGAGCACTCCATCGGTGCCGCCAGCGGATTCCGGCCGGCGAGTGCCGGCGGACCGCACGGCCGGCGGCGTCCTCGGTGTTCGTCCAGGGTCGAGACGTCGCGATCGTCCCGCCCAGTACGTTCACCGCGAGCATTTCATGGACGGCACGCGAAGCGCTCCGCGATGCAGAACAAGCGGTGGTCCGGGTCGGCATCCGCGGATCGGCACTCGTGCGTCCCCGGGGGACACATCGAGCAGTCGGGCACCTCGACGATGCACCCGCAGGTGGAACCGTCGCAGGCGCAGACGAAACCCTCGTCGCAGCCTATCGGCACCAACACACAGATGCCGGAAATACACAGGCCCTCGGCCCCGAGGCACGGCGTGCCGTCGGCCAGTGGAGCAGGCGCGGGCGAGCAGGTGAACTCCGCCGTGCAGACCTCCGCACCGTTGCACTCCTCCGCGTCCTGGCAGTCTGCCGACGATTGGCAGGTCCGCGTGCAATCGCTGTCGCAACCGTCTCCGTCCACCGCGTTGGCATCGTCGCACTGCTCCCCCTCTTCGACGATGCCGTTCCCGCACCGGGGCGCGAGGCCATCGTCCTGGGAATCGGACACGGCGTCTCCGCCTTCGTCCAGACGACCTTCCCAACCCACGTCCGGCTCCGTTTCCGCCGACTCCGACGGCCCGTCGCTTTCCACGTCGTCTCCCGTCTCGCTCGGCCCCACGATGTCCCGACCGTCCCGCCAGTCGTGCGCGCATCCGGTCACGACGGGGATCGCGCAGGACCACGCCAGAAGGGTGACGACGGGCAAGCAGCGACAGGACCACGCCGGTCGGAGCGTTCCGAACAGCCTTCGTTCCTCCGCGCTGGCGCCAACTCCCGACGTCGATCGGGAAATCACAACGCGTGCATCTCGTGCGGTGGGTCGCCAGCCGCTCCCTCGACACGACATCCTGTCTCTCCTCCCCACCGGGACATCCGTTCGGCCCGCACCAGTTTCCTAGCATGGCGCTCCTCATGCGGCAAGGCCGTGGATTCCCGGATCGAGTCGTGCATCCTGGTGCCGCGCAGCCTGCCCGTTGACTCGCGCCGTGCAGGGACGTTTGCCGCGGCGCCGGACCCTCGATAGACTGTCGCCGTGGATTGCCGGGAGGACGACATGCGCATCGAGCGTGGTTCCCGGTCCGGGCGTGGATTCTTCCTCCCGAACCTGTTCCGTCGTTCGGCGACGGAATGGTGCAACGTCTGGCTCCTCGCCGCCGTCGCCGCCGCACCTCATTTCGCGTGCGAGAGCGCCGGTCGGCCGACCGATGCGGGCTCCTCATTCGAAGACGGAGGGCGCACGGACGGCTTCAGCGAAGCCGCGCCGGACTCCGGAGAGGTCGCCGATCCGGACGGCGAGATGATCGAGGGCGGGGCCGATGAGGGCGGCGACGTCTCGTCGCCCGATGGATCGGTGGACGCTCGCACCGAGCTGGTCTGGCGCGAGTTGGCGCGGCAGGAAACGACACGCTTGGTTTCGGGCGGTGTCTGGGACGGTCGGCTCTACGCCGGGACACATCTCGGCGGCGCATCGGCGATCTACGACTACCCTCCGTTCCGGGAACAGCAGGTCTTCGGAGGCGAGTCGGTATTGGACTTCTGCGCGTTCGCCGGGACGCTCTTCTCGTCCCACGAGAATGGCCCTCGCATCTACCGCCTGACCGGCGATTCGTGGGAGTTGGCCCACGACCATGGCTCGGGTTGGGTGTACATGTTCTTCCTGACGGTCTTCCGCGGGTCGTTGTGGGCCACGGGGGGTACGGCCGAGTTCGTCGGGCTTCTCGAATCGACGGACGGCAGCACGTACGCCGAGCGGGCGGTCCTGCCGGGCTGGAACTGGCTTCCGGTGGTCTACCGGGACCTGCTGTACGTGGTCGGCCATGACGGCGCCGCGTATTCGCCCGAACCGGCTTCCGGCTACGCCTCGCCGGACGGCATCCGCTTCGACCGGGTCGAGGCGCTGACGGGCGGCCCGGAGTACCAGTGCGCCTGCGTCTGGCGGGACGAACTCTTCCTCGGAACCGGGGGATGGACCAACGACCGCGGCAACGACGCCTCGGCGCGCATCTACGTGTTCGACGGGATGAACCGCACGGAGGTTTTCGCCACGGACCGCAACGGCGTGACGGACCTGATCGCTTTCCGGGGACGTCTCTACGCGACGGTCGATTCCGGCTGGGAACGCCCGGAGGGAGACTCGAGGCTGTACGAGAGCGTCGACGGTACCACATGGTCGATCGTCCGGACCTTCCCGGACCCCGAACTCCGTCACATGGAGACGCTCGGCGACGACACCCTCGTGGTCTACGGCGGTCGCGCGGGTGACTACGGGGTGCTCTACGCCGGCGAGTAGGCCGGACCGCGGCCCGTCCGTCGCGCGATGTTCCCCCCGGAAACAGCCGCTTGCACCGCGGCAAGCGGCCGCCGGTGCGCGCTACGGGTCGTCGCGTCCCAGCACCGCCCGCCACGCCACCGTCGTCTCCGGCGGGAGCGGATCGAAACGGAAGGACTGCCCGCGCAGGCCCACGCAACGCTTGAACTGGTCGGAGACGTCACCCTGGACCAGGAAGGTCCGCATCGTGCCGTACTGGTCGTAGGTCACGCGGAACACGACCTCCACGGGGCGCGGATCCTCCGGCGGGTTGTCGCGCCAGCATCCGACCACGATCGCGTTATGGAACTGCCGCGCGGCCGGCGTCATTCTCCCGCCGGCCGGACGACGACGCCCGGCGGCGTCCGAGGCGACCGGAACGGGCGTCGCCGGCGCGTCCGGCGCATCCGCCGACACCGCCGGCTCGACCGCACCCGCCTCGCCCGGCGGCGGCGCCGCGCCCGCCGGACCGCCGGCAAGGTCCACCGCGCCCGCATCCGTCGAGGCCGGACCCGACGGAACGGAGGCGACGACCGGCGGAGCGGGGGCGGCCGGTCCCGTCGAGACCTCGTCGACCCCGGCGACGTCCGCCGCCGCCACCGGCGTCATGTCGGGTCCGGCGTCCGGAACGACGAGTTGCACCGCCCGTCGTTCCGGCGGTGTCTGCTCCTCTCCGCGGCGGCCACGCAGCAGCCAGGCAGCCGCGAGCACGGCCACCAGCACCACCAGGACCGCGACCGGGACCATCGCCCGACGGCGTTGCCCGCGATCCGTCCTGGACGCGCCGGCGCCCGGGCTTCCGGCCGCCGGCCCCGTGGCGGCCACGGCCCGGGCCGCGTCGGACGTGGTCGAGCCGGCGGTCGCGGGCCGTTCCTCGGCGACCGGCAGGCGCTCGGTCCGCGTCCGTGGCGGCG
>JAAZOP010000049.1 GCA_012797735.1 Myxococcales bacterium | reverse complement strand
CGCGGCGGGCGAGGGAGCGGACGCGCCGGACGCCTCGCGGCCGGGGGGGCCGGAGGCCGCGGGCGCGCCGTGATCGGCGGCGCGCGAGGAGGTGGGTCGTGTTCGAAGGCACGCATCTGGTGGGACTGGACCTCGGGTCCAGCGCGGTCAAGGCGGTCCAGCTCAAGCCGCACAAGCAGGGCTTCGAGCTGTACCGGTTCGGGTTCGAGCCGTTGCCGCCGCAGAGCATCGTCGACCGGCACGTGATGAACTCCGCCGCCGTCCGCGATTCGATCCAGGCGCTGTTCGCCAAGGCGCAGATCCGGCAGAAGGAGGTGGCGATCGCCGTCTCCGGCGCCTCGGTGATCATCAAGAAGATCTCTCTGCCGATGATGGACCGCGACGAGCTGGCCGAGCAGATCCCGTGGGAGGCGGAGCAGCACATCCCGTTCAACATCCACGACGTCGATGTCGACCACCAGGTGCTGCAGGTACGGCCCGACCAGGGCCAGATGGACATCCTGCTGGTGGCCGCCAAGAAGGAGGACGTCGCCCAGTACGTCGGGCTCGTCGATGAGGCGGGGCTCAAGGTGGTGGTGGTCGACATCTGCGCCTTCGCCCTGCAGAACGCCTTCGAGGCGAACTACGGGACGGGGGAGGGGACGGTGGCGCTGGTCGACGTGGGGGCCACGCTGACCACGATCAACATCGTCACGCGGGGCATCACGATGTTCACGCGCGACATCTCCCACGGGAGCCAGTTCATCACCGAGGAGATCCAGCGGCGGCTGCAGGTCGATTTCGCGACCGCCGAGGCGTACAAGGTGGGGGCCGAGACGCCGGGAGGCACGGACGTCGTGCCGCACGAGGCGATGGCCGTGATCCGCCAGTCGCTCGACTCCCTCGCCGGCGAGATCCAGCGCACCCTCGACTTCCACCTCAAGACGGCCGACGTGAAGGTGATCGACCGCGTCTACGTCTCCGGCGGCACGGCCCGCAACCAGGGCCTGCTGGAGGCGATCCAGGGGCGGACCGGCACGGCCGTGGAACGGTTCGACCCGCTCCGCCGCGTCCACGCCGACGCCCGCCACCTCGATGTCGAATGGCTGCGCGGGATGTCCCCGCACATCGTCGTGGCGCTCGGCCTCGGCCTGCGCAAGACCCGGGAGAAGCGCAACTGAGCCCGGCGTGCCGGCGGCCGGGTCCCCCGCAAACTTGGTGCGGGGATCCGGCCGTTGCTAGAATGAGCCCGGCGGGCAGGGAGGTGCCCGGACCATGATTCGCCTCAACCTGCTTCAGGTACGTGTCGCCCGGGAGCGCAAGAAGGCCTCCGCGGCATTGCAGTTGATCGTGCTGCTGGTGGCGCTGGTGGCCGAGGTCGGGGTGCTGGTCTTCCTCACCCTGCGGCTGTCGGACCAGGTCCAGGCCAAGGACGAGGAAATCCAGTCCCTCCGCGGAACGCTCGAGGTCAAGCGCAGCCAGACCGCCGATTTCGAGGCGAAGAGGGCCGAGCTGGAACAGATCAGCAACAAGAAGAACGTGATCGAGAGCCTGCGCGCCGCCCGCACCGGGCCCAAGAACATGCTCGCCGAGGTGATGCGGATGCTCAGCAAGGGACGCGGACCCACACTGGACGAGACCGCCCAGGCCCTCGTGCGACAGCGCCCGGACCAGAGCTTCCACCGGGAGTGGGACTACCGCCGGCTGTGGCTGCGGTCGTTCACCGAGGAGGATCGCCAGGCGACGATCGTCGGCTCGGCGCTCGACGTCCAGGACATCAGCGAGTTCCAGCGCCGGCTCAACCTGTCGCAGTACTTCGACGACGTCCGGTGGGTCAGCTCGCCGGAAGCCCAGTCCACCGAGGGCGAAGAGTCGCGCTACGACTTCACGCTCAAGGCGCGCGTCGTCTACCAGTAGGAGGGGGCCGTGGCGAAGAACCTGGCGGCCAGTTTCCAGAAGGTCCCGACGACGCAGAAGCTGCTCCTCGGCCTCCTGCTCCTCGTCGCCCTCGGCGCGGGTTGGTTCTTCCTCTATTACTCCCCGCGGCTCGACGAGCTGAAGGCCAAGGACGACGAGAAGGCCCAGGTCGAGGCCCAACTGCGCCAGGCGCTCGCGGACTACCAGGCCTGGCTGCAGATCAGCCAGGAACTCGAGACGGCCCGCGGCGAGCTCGAGCAACTCAACAAGCTCCTGCCCGTCACCCGCGACGTCGAGGGCCTGATGACCGCCCTCAACGCCAAGGCCCGGGACGCCCAACTCCGACTGACCAACATCGTTCCCGCCGAGGAGAAGGAAGACGAGTCCGGGATGTACATCCGGATCCCGATCCGCATCGAGTTCCGCGGCACCTTCCACCAGCTGCTCCAGTTCCTGCACCTCGTCGACACGGGCATCGAACGCCTCGTCAACATCGAGAACATCGCGCTTGATGCGGACGCGAAGGAAGACGGCCCCGTCCAGCTCAAGGGGTCGCTGCTGGCCACGACGTTCATGGCGAAGGAGCCGGGCAGTGGGAACGAACAGCCGCAACCCTGAACCAGCGGGCCGAGGCGCCAGGCCGCCCGCCTCGAGCCTCATCGTGCTCGCCGTCGCCGCGCTGCTCGCCGCGCCGTCGTGCGGCGACGACAAGCCCTCCACCGACAACCCGTCCGCGGTCGGCACGACGCCGATCGCCACCCCCGGCTCCGCCGCCGTCGCGACGGAACGCGCCGTGGACCAGGCCACCGGCCGGGCCGCTCCCGAAGCCGACACGGCCGGCGGCTCCGGCGCGACCGCCCAGCCGACCGGCATGCGACACCCGCCGCTGACCGCCGACGAGTTCCTGGACGCGCCCGAACATCGCGACCCGTTCGCTCCGTTCGTCCGGCCGAAGCCCGAGACGACGCTGGCGACCAACCCGGCACCGGAACTGCCCGTCGCCCCGATCGCCGTCCCGCAGAAGGTGATCTTCCCCGACGTCGACATCGAGGACCTGCAGTGCCGCATGGTCCTCGCCCTGGCCGGCGAGAAACCGCGCGCCTACCTCGTGGCCCCCGACGGACAACACGCCTATGTTCGCCAGGGCGACTTCGTGGGTCGCTCGATCCGCTCCGGCGCCAACGAACCCGAGGTACACTGGCGCGTCTACGAAGTCCAGGAAGGGGGCGTCTCGTTCGAACTGAGCAATGCGGCTCCCGACCAGGGAGACACCGGTGTTCGTCCCGCCCTGCGACTGTACACCATGGAAGAAATGCGTAGTTTCGAGAACTTGTTCTCTCTGAGGTAGCCATAGGTGGGATATTTGTCGCCCAGTAATCCTATGTGGTACGATGTAAGCGAAGGGAGCGGAGTCATGGGCGACCACAGCGGGAAGAATGGGATTCGGTGGCGGGGGTCGTCGATTCTACGAGCCATCGCCTGGAGCGCGGGGCTGATCGTGCTCGTCTGGACTTCACAGGCGACGCCCCAGACCGACGGCCGTTCAACGCCGGGCGATGCCGCCGGAGCCTCGGCGCCGCGCCGCCGTCTGACGCAGGAGGAACTGCGGCAGCAGCGCGCGGAGCAATGGCGCCGGGAGGGGCGGGCGTCTCCGAACACTCCGGCGGCCGGTGCGACAGCGCCGGCTGCGGCAGCGCCGCCCGCTCCGGCGCCGGCGTCGCCGCGGGCCGAGCCACCGCAGGTGGAAGACGTCCGGTTCCGCGGCGAGGGCGGCCAGCAGCAGGTGGTGATCGATCTGACCCGCGCGGCCGAGTATCGGCTCGAACAGCATGCGCCGGGCCGCTGGGTGCTCGAGCTGCCGGGTGCCGTGATTCCCGATCCGCTCGTCCGCACGCTCGACGTCTCCTCGTTCGCCGGTCTGGTCCAGGCGGTGCATTCGTACCGCAATGACGGCCGGGTGCGGGTGGCGCTGGACGTGAGCGCGGAGGCCCGGGTGGTGGCGCGAGCGGTGGGCGACCGCATCGTGCTCGACGTCGGCGCGGCGGCGCCCGCGGGCGCGGCGGTCGCG
>JAAZOP010000577.1 GCA_012797735.1 Myxococcales bacterium | reverse complement strand
CTGGCCGGCGAGGATGACGCCCTGGCCGCCGAAGCCGGCGATGCGGATTTCGCTGGTGGCGTGGTCGTGCATGGTGGTGGTCTTCTCCTGGGTCAGCCTTCCGGGCCGGCGAAGCGGTCGGCCTCGGCTTTTTCGTCGACGGTGATGTCGCCGTAGGGGACGAACTGGTCGCCGAGGGCTCGGGCCATGTGGGCGTTGTAGCGTTCGAGGAAGGCGGGGCGGTCGCGATCGATGAAGTCGCCGACGGGGATGGGTCCGTGGCCGTAGATGTCGAAGTTGGTCTCGCGGGTGGCGACGCCGTTCTTGACGACGGCGCGTTCCTTGAACAGGCGTTGCATGGCGAGGCCGTCGCCGACGCGGTTGCGTCGGCCGTAGAGGGTGGGGCACGGGGCGAGGACTTCGACGAAGGAGAAGCCGCGTTTCTGGAGGGCGCGGGTGATCGATTTCTGGAGCTGGCGGACGTGGTAGGTGGTCCAGCGGGCGACGTAGACGGCGCCTGCGGAGTCGGCGAGGTGGCAGAGGTTGAAGGGTTCTTCGAGGTTGCCGTAGGGGGTGGTGGTGGCGACGGCCTGGAGGGGGGTGGTGGGTGCGACCTGGCCTCCGGTCATGCCGTAGGTGAAGTTATTGACGCAGATCACGGTGAGGTCGACATTGCGCCGGGCGGCGTGGATCAGGTGGTTGCCGCCGATGGCGGCGAGGTCGCCGTCGCCGGAGTAGACGACGACCTTGAGGGAGGGGTTGGCGAGTTTGAGGCCGGTGGCGAAGGGGATGGCGCGGCCGTGGGTGGTGTGGAAGGAGTCGAGCTTGAGGTAGCCGGCGACGCGGCCGGTGCAGCCGATGCCGGAGACGACGGCGAGCTGGTCGAGGTGAATGCCGCAGGCATCGACGGCGCGAGCGAAGCAGTTGACGGAGGTGCCGATGCCGCAGCCGGCGCACCAGATGTGGGGGAGGCGGTCCTGGCGCAGGTAGCGGAGGACGGGGTTCTCGGGAGCGGCGCAATCCGCGGCGGGGGCCGGGTTGCGGGTGGTGGTTTCGCGGCCGGTGGTCTGGGCGCTCATTTCGCGGCCTCCTCGATGGCGCGGACGATGGTTTCGGCGTCGTGGACGGTGCCGCCGGCGTGGGGGACGCGGACGACCCTGGCGCGCCCGCGGGCGACGCGTTCGAGTTCGAGGACGAGCTGGCCGAGGTTGAGTTCGGGCATGACGAGGCCGCGGACGCCGGTCTGGAGGAGTTCCTCGACCCGGTGTTCGGGGAAGGGCCAGATCGTCTTGAGGCGGAGGGTGCCGACCTTGATTCCCTTGGCGCGGGCGAGTTCGGCGGCGCGGACGACGACGCGGGAGGTGATGCCGTAGGAGACGACGGCGACCTGGGCGTCGTCGAGGTCGCGGGCCTCGGTGAGGGCGATCTCGCGGGAGGCTCGAGCGACCTTGTCGACGAGGCGGCGGACGAGGGCGTCCTGGGCGGCGGCGGTCATGACGGGGTAGCCGCGTTCGTCGTGGGTGAGGCCGGTCATGTGGAAGCGGTGGCCCATGCCGGCCTTGACCATTTCGGGGACGCCGTCGGGGCCGGGTTGGAAGGGGAGGTACTCGCCCGGGGGGCGGGTGGTGAGTCGGCGGGGGACGACTTCGATCTCCTCGGCGGGGGGGATGACGACCTTCTCGAGCATATGGCCGATGCACTCGTCGAGGAGCATCACGACGGGGCAGCGGAAGCGTTCGGAGAGGTTGAAGGCGGTGACGGTGAGGTCGAACGCTTCCTGGGGGGAGTTCGGGGAGAGGGCGATGATGCCGTAGTCTCCGTGGGAGCCCCAGCGGGCCTGCATGACGTCGGCCTGGCCCGGGAGGGTGGGGAGGCCGGTGGAGGGTCCGCCGCGCTGGACGTTGACGAAGACGCAGGGGGTCTCGGTCATGGCGGCGTAGCCGATGTGTTCGGCCATGAGGGAGATGCCGGGTCCGGAGGAGACGGTGATCGCCTTGGCTCCGGCCCAGACGGCGCCCTGGATGGCGATGGAGGAGGCGATCTCGTCTTCCATCTGGACGAAGAGGCCGCCGACGAGGGGGAAGCGGGAGGCGAGGCGTTCGACGACCTCGGTGGAGGGGGTGATCGGGTAGCCGGCGGCGAAGCGGCAACCGGCGGCGAGGGCGCCTTCGGCGCAGGCGTGGTCGCCGTCGATGAAGTGGACGCCGGTCAGGACGCCGAGGCGGTCGGCTTGCATTCGGCCCTCCGTCGGACCCCGAAGATGGCGAAGTCGGGGCAGTACATGCCGCACAGGTCGCAGCCGGAGCAGGCGTCGGGCTTGGAGGCGACGGGGTAGTGGTAGCCCTTGGGGTTGTAGTCGTGGGACATCTCGAGGACGTGGGTGGGGCAGAACTCGACGCAGAAGCCGCACCCCTTGCAGCGATCCTTGTGGATGTAGACGTCTCCCCTGGGTCCGCTACGGGTTGTCTTTCTGGGTTGGTCGGATCCGTCAGGCATGGCGAGCGCTCCCTTGTTCGTGCGAGTGCGACTCCCCACCGGGTCGACTGCGGGGTGGGGTCTAGTCCGGGGCGGGGTGCATGTCAACGAGGGGGAGGGGGCGAACGGGGGGAGAGGGCGAGCGCGGGCACGAGCACGAGCGCGAGCGCGAGCACGTCCACGATCACGATCACGTCCACGATCACGTCCACGATCACGATCACGATCACGCTCACGAGCGCGAGCACGCTCACGCTCACGATCACGAGCGCGAGCGCGAGCGCGAGCACGCTCACGCTCACGATCACGCTCACGAGCACGAGAGCGGGGGGGCGGGGGCGAGCGCGAGCGCGAGCACGAGCACGCTCACGCTCACGAGCACGACCACGACCATGACCGGGGGGACTACGAGGGAGGAGAGGAAGGAGAGAGGGCGCGGAGGAAGCCGTCGTCGCAGCCGAAGTAGATGGTGCCGTCGTCGGCGAGAATGGGGCCGGAATCGACGTCGTCGGGAACGGGAAAGGTCCAGAGGGTTTCGCCGCCGGGGGAGACGGCGCGGACGAAGCCTCCGGGAGCGCCGTAGAGGACGGTGCCGTCAGGGGCGACAACGGGGGCGGAGCGGATGCCGAACTCGGCGGTAGGGCCGGTGCCGGCGTCGGAAGTCCAGCGCACCCAACCGCCGTCGGGGTCGAGGGCGACGAGGCGGGCGGTGGGGCCGAAGGTGGTGACGTAGACGCGTCCTTCGAGGTCGACGGCGACGCCGCTGCGAACGAAACCGCCGACGTCGGTCTTCCAGAGCGGCTTGCCGTCGAAGTCGACGGCGTGGACCTTGCCGTCGTCGCCGGCGGCGTAGATCACGCGGCGCAGATCGTCGACGGCGGGGGTGGCGTCGAGGTCGGCGGCGGTATCGTAGGTCCAGCGGACGGCGCCAGCGGGGCGGAAGGCCCAGAGCTTGTCGTCCTGCGAGCCGACGACAACGGTGCCGTCGGGGAGAAGGGCGGGGGAAGAGTAGACCTTGCCGCCGGTGGCGGTACGCCAGCGGACGGTCCCGCGGAGGTCGAAGGCGTAGACGTAGAGTCCGGCGGCCACGTAGCCGACGCCGCGGGCGGCGATGGGGGCGGTATCGACGTCGTGCAGCTCGGGTCGCTCCGTATCGCCGGCGGGGAGGATGGTCCAGGCGACGCGGCCGTCGGGACGAAGGGCGTAGATCGAGTCGGTGTCGGCGCCGAACAGGACGAGGCCGTCGCCGGTGATGCAAGGGGTGGAGTAGATGCGGTCGCCGGCCTGGAAAGACCAACGGCGGCGGCCATCCCGATCGAGGGCGACGACGGAGCCGTCGAGGGCGGCGGCGACGATGGTGCCGTCGGGGGCGAGGACGGGTTGGGCGCGCAGGGGGGCGCCGAGGTCGTGTTGCCAGAGGAGGACGGGTTGGTCGGGGACAGGGGCGTTGGCGCGGCCGGCACGGAGGCGGCCGGCACGGAACGAACGGAACCCGTCACCGGGGGCGCGGCGCGGGCGGGGCGGTTCGGCATCGGATGCGACGTCGGGGATGGTCGGGGGTGCGACGACGTCGCCGATGGAGAGGTCGCCGGCCGCGACATCGGCGACGTCGGTCCGGACGGAGGAGGCATCCGCGGTCGCTCGGGGCGCGGCATCGGAGGCGGGGGACTCGGCGGGGGCGCGGCACGCGGCGAGCGTGAGGCAGACGGCGAGCGAAGGGACTTGGGAGGAGAAGCGCACGAGGGGACCCTATCGCAGGGAGATGGAGGGGGCAAAGGGCTCGGGGCGCGCGGATGGTCGAGGGAGAGGACGCGACCACGACGGCGCCGAGGCCGGCGAGGACAAGCGCGAGCAGGCGCGGAGGGTGGCGGGCCGCGGACCGGGGGGAGAGGCGAAGAGGGGAGAAAGTGGCGGGCCGACGGCGGGCCGACGGCGGGCCGACGATCGGGCGGCGTGTTCCCGCGGGGTTGCGGGCGGCACGGGGGATGCAGGGATTGCGGGGGCGATGGACGAGCGGCTGGCGAGACTGGCGGATCGGGAGCTGGTGGCGCTGGTGTCGGGGGCGGGCGGCGTGCCGCCGGAGTTGGGGCGGGAGTTGTTGCGGCGTCTGGAGGCGCGAGGCGGGGGGCAGTCGTCTCCTTCGCTGCGGTGTTCGGCGGAGGCGTGGGAGGCGTTCGGGCGGCAGTTGGGTCGCGGGCGGCGGGAGCGTTTCTGGGTCGTCGCGCTGGACGCTCGGAATCGGCCCCTGCGCCGGCATCTGGTGGCGTTGGGGACGTTGGACCACTGCGTGGTGCATCCGCGGGACGTGTTCGGGCCGCTGGTGCGGGGTCGGGCGGCGGCGTGCATCCTGGTGCACAACCATCCGTCGGGGGATCCGACGCCGAGCGTGGAGGACGAGGCGTTGACGGGGCGTCTGGTCGACTGCGGCCGGCTGCTGGGGGTGCCGGTGCTGGACCACCTGGTGGTGGCGCGTGGTGGATACGTGTCGTTGCGGGACCGGGGGTTGGGGGGACTGGGAGCGACTTGACCGGGGTGGGCGGCGGGTCCAAGGTGGGGCGACGGGGGCGCGCGGGTCGGGCCGCCGGGCCGGCGCGGGTGGATGGAGCGCAGGCGGGGACGAACGGAGGAAGAGCGTGGACGAGGTGCAGAAGGCGTTGTTGGAGGCGTTGCGCAAGGCGATCGAGGCGGAACACGAGGGGTACGGGTTCTACCGGATGGCCTCGAATTCGACGCAGGACGCTCGGGGGCGGGAGGTGTTCCAGCGGCTGGCGGAGGAGGAGTTGGCGCACGCGGCGTTCCTCAAGGCGCAGTATCGGTCGATCGCGGAGACGGGGCGGATCGACGGGCGAGCGTCGCTGGGGCGACCGCAGGCAGTGGTGGGGGGGATCTTCTCGCCGGCGTTGCGGGAGCGGATCGGGGAGGCGCACTTCGAGATGAGCGCGTTGGGGGTGGGGATTCATCTCGAGCAGAACGCGATGGAGTTCTACGCGGCGCAGGCGGCGCGCGCGTCGGACCCGGCGGTGCGGGGTTTCTTCCAGGAGCTGTCGGAGTGGGAGGCCGGCCACTTCCGGGCGCTCGTGGAGCAGCAGGAGGGGTTGCGGGAGGAGTACTGGTCGAAGAACGGATTCGCGCCGTTCTGAGCGGGGGCGGCTTCTCCGGCGGTCGGGGCGGGGGGCTAGCGGATCACGCGGGCGCCTTCGGGGCGAACGAAGCGGAACTGCGCGGCGGGGATCGGTTCGTTGAGGCGTTCGCCGGCGAACTCGATGGAGTTGGTGTTGCCGGAGTGATCGATGACGACGGTGCGGACGACGTGGAAGTCGGAGCGGCGGACGACGAGGAGCAGGCGGGCGTACTGGGAGGAGGGGGTCTTGGGTCGGAGTTCGATGACGTAGCGATCGGCGGAGGTCTCGGCGCCCTGTTCGAGGAGCCGCGCGTCGAACTCGGCGGAGAGCGAGCCGGAGCCGAGGAGGAAGGTGACGGCGGTGGGGAGGTCGGTGTTTTCGAGCGACTGTTCGAAGACTTGATCCTCGGAGGGTTCGTAGGCCCAGAGGGTGGTGCCGTCGGAGACGATCAGTTTCCGTTCCGGGTCGTGGTACTCCCAGCGCATCTTCCCGGGTTTCTGGAGGTAGACGACGCCGGAGGCTTCCTTGGAGCGGTCGGGGTTGAGGCGATGGCGGAAGACCTGGCGGAAGTTGGCCTGGAAGCTGGTGGTGCCGTCGTAGACGCTCTGGACGCGCGCGACGATGTCGGCGGCGGTGAGGGGAGCGCCGGGTTGGGTCGGGGCGGTCGAGCCGGCCGGAGCCGGGGGTGTCGCGGGGGGCGTCGTGTCGGCCGCGGGCGTGCTGCCGGGCGTGGAGGAGGAGGAGGTGGTGGTCGTCGTCGTCGTGGGCGCGGGCGTGGACGTGGTCGCGGGTGTTCCCGCGTCGGTCTTTGCGGAGTCGCCGGCCGCCGCGGGGGGTTCGGAGTTGGCGGTCGCGCGAGGGGTGGTGGTGCGGGAGGGGGTGGGGTCGGTCGGGGCGGCCTTGGCCCGGTCGACGACGGCGGCGGGAGGGGGCGAGTCGCCGGCGGGGGCGGAGGCGGTCCAGACCGGGTAGCCGAAGAGCGAGAGGATGTAGGCGACGAGGATCTTGCTCATGGGTTCATCCGTTTCTCTTCCGGCGGCCGCTTCGGCGTCAGGCGTTCCGGGCGGCTCGACCGGTCGTTCGCGAGTCGCCTCCTTGGACCCTGGGGTGCGGCTCGCGATTCATAGCTACGTCAGAGATCCGCGTAGGGATCCACCGGTGCGGGGGCTGGCGCGGGGGCCGGCGCAGGGGCCGGTGCGGGCGCGGGGGCCGGTGCGGGCGCTGGCGCAGGGGCCGGTGCGGGCGCGGGG
>JAAZOP010000576.1 GCA_012797735.1 Myxococcales bacterium | reverse complement strand
TGCAAAAGGTGCTGATATAATAAAGGCACCACGAAGTAGGGGAAGTCATGGATGGCAAGATGGTTTTCAAAGCAGAAACGGTCCCAGGGCGGGACCATATTCTATGATATCAACATTCGCAGCCGCGGACTCAAGCGCATAAAGCAGATACTCACCCATCCCATCGCGTTTTTTTCCGGGGCGGCGGTGCTGGGCATCGGGCTTATCTGGCTGTTGGTGTCGCTGGTTTCGCCGGCCGCCGAGCCCGAGGTCGCCGAGCCGGCGGCGGCATCGCCCGACGAGGTATCGGCCTACGCCATCGCAGGCGTGGAGTCGGCGCGCATCTCCTCGATGCCGGCCCCGGAACCCGAGCCGGCGGCAGCCGAACCGGAGTTGCCGTCTCGGGAGCCCTCGGTTTCGCCGGCGCCCGAGGCGCAGCCGGAGCCGCTCGCACAACCGCAGGTCCAGCCCGACGACAACATGCCGTCGCTCGAGGACCTCGAGGCGGCATTGGCCTCGGTCTCCGTTCCTCCTCCCCCTCCCGGGCCGGGCGCCCCGCCGGCCGAGCCTGCGTTGGACATCGATGTCGGCGCGGCGGTCGTCTCGGCCCGCACGGTGCACGCCCCGTCCCACGATGCGGAGGGGTTGGAGCTGCCGGGGTGGGACGAGGAGCCTCCGGCGCCGACCCTCTCCGAGCAGCTCGCGCAGTCCGACCTGGTGTCGTCCGCGGTCGCTGCGGAGGAAGGCGTCTCGCAGGTCATCGAGGCGACCGACGACCTCGACCTCGAGTCGCTTCCGAAGAGCACGCGCGAGTTGCGCGCCGTGCAGCGGCGGACCAAGTCGAAGCCGCCGTCGGATCTGTTCGAGGACATCCCCGGGGCGGCTGTCCCGGAACCGCCCCCGCGGGCCCCCGCGGAGCCGGAGTTGCCGGTCGTCGGCGGCGTGGTCCCGCGCCAGGTCGAGGAGGCGGTCCGCCAGAAGATCACCGAGATGCTGGGCGGCACCGAGGAGGGCGAGACCGCGGTGATGACGCAGGACGAGCAGGCGATGCTCGACCAGTTGATGCAGTCCCAGGTCCCCTCCCGACCGTCGGTCGCCGACCTGCCCCCGCCGCCGGACATGCCGGCGCCGATTCCGGAGGCGCCCGTCGAGGGGCGCAAGAGCGGGTTCTTCGGCAAGCTGTTCGGCAAGAAGAAGAAGTAGCGGCGGCGCGCGGTGCGCGTCGGGCGACGTGGTCGTTCCGACAGCGGAGTTCTGCGCTGCAGTGGTCAGCGACTCTCCGGGGGGTCCGGTTCGGTTCCGTTGCGATGGTGGATTCGAGGGGGGAAGGGGGGATCGGGCGAGGGGGCTAGAAGTAGAGAATCGCGCCGAGGTGGAACGTGCCGCCGCCCTGCAGGTCGGTGCACCCGTGCTCCTCGTCGCAGTTGCCGTCGTTCCACATCGGGTCGGTGGCGTACGCCGGGTCGTCCGGACGCTCGTTCACGCGCTGCCGGATGAACCCGCGGACGTCCGCCTCCAGCGCGAGCCAGTCGATCAGCCGCCATTCCACGCCGATCCCGCCCAGCGCTCCGAGGTACCACGGCTCGTCGATCCGATCGCCTTCGCCCACCTGGGCCCACGACGCGCCGATGCCGCCGAGCAGGAACAGGCGGAAGCGCTGGCTGTGGTTGCCGAAGAACCACAGCGCGGAGAACTCCACCGGTACCTCGCTCCGCACCGCCCCGCCGTACCCTTCGCCCGCGAACCCGTCCACCGCCAGCTCGAACTGCAGGTTCGGGAAGGTGTGGAGCCGCAGGAACAGGCCGCCGCCGCCCATCGCCGCAGACTCGGCACCCGTGATCCCCGCGTTGACCCGGGTCCCGATGCCGAACTCCGACTCGAACGGCTCCTCCGGAGGCGCCACGACCGCCGCCGGCATCGGGCGCACGACCGGAGCCGGAGCCGGACGGACCACCACCACCGGCGGCGGCGCCGGCTGCTGCACCACGTACACCGGCGGCGGCGCGTAGTCGTACACCACCACCGGCGGCGCCGGAACGGCGAAGGTGGCACCCACCGAGATGCCGCCGTGCACATAGATCTGCGCGGAGGCATTCGCGGCCGGCAGAGTCAGCGTCGCAACGGCCACCAGCATCGAAACGAGTCTTGCCATCGCTCCACCTCCCGCCAGGTAGATATGATGTCCCGGCGGCACGAAGCTGTCAATGCGACTGCCGTGCCAGTCTCCCGCAACCGGCACCGGGTGCGACCTGGGATCTCTGCCAAGTAATTCCAAGTGGTTACGAAGCGCATGGCAAGTCGTGCGTCTTCCAGGACAGCGTGTTGCGTCCGAACGGACCAGCACCGTGTGCACGAACGTTCACGGTCGCCCGACACGGCGGGCACCGCCGGAAGGGGTTGCGGGTGCATCGGCGGGCGGGTCCAGGGCCAGGCCGCACCATGCCCCGCACGCGGCGCAGGTGAAGCGTGGGACGCTCCCCATGGCGTCGTCGGGAGGGTCCGGGGCGGCGCTGCGGCGCAGTTCGCCGCTGCCGCAGGCGGGGCAGCGGCGCGGTGGTCCGGCCGCGAACCGGTAGTGGCCCGCGCGCCGCTCGACCACGCCGGCCCGCAGCAGGCGTTCCAGGAGCGGCGTGACCAGCGGGGCGCGTTCGGGTGTTTCCGGCCCGGCGAGTCCGGAGCGTCGTTCGAGGTCTTTGGCCGTGCGGCCGGAGCGCCACGGCGCGCACCGTTCGGTGCGGCGCATCGTGTCGAGCAGGTGACGGAGGGCCGCGCCGACCAGCCGTTCGCCCGCCTCGCGCAGCGCGCGGGCCTCGCGGCGGGCGGCCCGGCCGTGGGTGGCGGCGGGGTGCGGAGGGTCGGGGCTGTTGGGCTGCGGCATTCAGGATCTCCGGGGTCATCCAAGCACGCCGCGCGACCCTCGACAAGTCCGGTCGGGAATGGCATGGATCGGGGTGGGGTGCGGTGCGGGAGGCGTGCGACGGTGGCCCGGACGAACGGACGAGACGACATCGACGCGGCGATGGAGCGGGTGCTCCGCCGGCTGGATGCCCACGATCTGGACGGCGCCCGGCGAGAGGTCGACCGGATGGCCGACCGGTTCGGCGGGTGTCCCGAGGTGCTCTACGTCCGCGGCTTGCTGCGGCTGGAGGAAGAAGATGAGGAGCGGGCGCTGGACCTGCTCTCGCAGGCCTTCCGTGCCGACCCGACCCTCGTCGATGCCGGCCTCACCGCCCTCGACCTGCTCGACGACGACGCCGACCCGCGCCTCGTGGTCGAGTTGGGCGAGCGGTTGCGCGCGGCGGAGCTGACGGTGGAGGAGCGCGCGGACACCACGCATCGCGTGGCGACGGCGCACGAGGCGTTGGGCGAGCACGAGCGGGCCCGCGAGTTGTTCCTCGAGGTCTGGGAGCTGGACCGGCGGCGACGGCGCCGCCGTGGCGTCCCCCACGTCTCGCTCTCCCGGTTCGGGAAGCTCGTGCGCGACGCGATCGCGCAGCTCCCGGACCCGATCCGGCTGCGCATCGAGCACGTGCCGGTGATCGTGCAGGACCGGCCGGATCGCGAGGCGGTGGAGCAGGGATTCGACCCCCGGTCGCTCGGCATGTTCGACGGGGTCCCCTACGCCGAGCAGGGAGCCCCCGCGCTCACCCGCATCCTCGTCTTCCAGCGCAACCTCGAGGACGTGGTCGAGAACGAGGCGGAGTTGGAGGACGAGGTGTACGTGACGCTGCTCCACGAGACCGGGCATTTCTTCGGCCTCTCGGAAGAGGACCTCGACCAGCGCGGCCTGGCCTGAGTCGTGCCCGCGATCGTCTCCGCTTCCCGCCGCACCGACCTGCCCGGCTGGCACGCCGACTGGCTGGCCGCCCGGCTCGCCCGGTTCCGCCGGCCCCCCGACGCGCTGTTCCTCTGGACCAAGCATCCCGCCCGCCTCGTGGAGCGCTCGCCGCTTCGCGCCGCCGTCGCCGCGTTTCCCGACGTCTTCGTCCACCTCACGATCACCGGTCTCGGCGGCACGCGGATCGAGCCGCGGGCGCCGCGCTGGGAGGAGGCGGCCGGCGTGGTGCCGGAGCTGGTCCGCGTGTTGGGCGGCGACGGCCGCCGCGTGCTGTGGCGCTTCGACCCGGTGCTGCCCGCGGTTTCGTCCCGCGACACGTTCGCGCGGCTCGCGGCGCGCCTGGCGCGGGCCGGCGTCCGCCGCTGCATCGCCTCGTTCCTCTCCTCGCTGTCGCTGAAGGGGTCGTTGCTCCCCCAATACGCCCGTTTCGGGCTCGCGCCGTCCCCGATCGGCGAGAAGGTCGAGTGGGCCGCGCGGCTCGCCGAGATGGCGGCCGCGGAAGGACTCGAACTGCGCCTGTGCTGCCAGCCGAAGGTCGTCGAGCGGCTCGGCGGTGCCGTCGCCCCCGCCTCGTGCATCGATGCCGAACTGGCGACGGCGCTGCATCCCCGTGGCGTCGCCGTGCCCGGCGGCCGGGACGCCTCCCAGCGCCGCCATTGCCGCTGCGCCCCCTCGACCGACCTGGGCGACTACGCGGCCCATCCGTGCCGCACCGGCTGCGCCTACTGCTATTCCAAGGCGGGCGGACCGGACGCGCCTGGGACCGGCGGCGGGACGTCGCTGTTTTCTTGACTTCCCGGCCCCGGATCCTGAATATCCGTCCACTGTCGGGGGATGGCAGGCCTGGAGAGGGAGGTTCGTGGGATGGGCGACAACGCGACGGCACCCGAGCTGCAGATGGGCATTCGCTACGAGTTGCTGCCGGAGGATGGGAGCCAGGAGCCGGTGGTCCGCGACGCCGTCCTGCGGCGGCTCGGTTCGGTGGGCGTTGTGGTGCAGGACGATCGGCCGCCGCGGGTGGGCGACCGCCTGACGTTGATGTTCGACACGCCCGAGGGCCCGGTCCGGGTGGGGGCGCAGGTGATCGTCCGCCTCCGTGGGCCGGGTGCCGCGCCCTGGGGGTTCGGCGCGCAGATCGCGGACATCGATGAGACGCTGGCGAGCCGGCTGCTCGCGTTGCGCATGACGGCGGCGCAGCCGGCGGCGGCGACCGGCGCATAGCCGACGGGCATGACCGCGGACGCGCCGGCGATCGAGGTCCGCGGACTCGCCAAGACCTTCCACACCCAGTTCCTGCGTCGTCGCGTCGTGGCCGTCCGCGACGTGTCGTTCGCCGTCCAGCGCGGCCAGATCTTCGGGCTGCTCGGCCCCAACGGCGCGGGCAAGACCACCACGATCAAGATGTTGCTCGGCCTGGTCCGCCCTGACCGCGGCTCCGCCTCGATCCTCGGCGTGCCCGTCCCGCACAAGCAATCCCGCGCCCGCCTCGGCTTCCTCCCCGAGAACCCGTATTTCTACGACCACCGCTCGCCCCGCGAACTGCTGCTCGACTACGGCCGGCTGTTCCGCCTCACCGACGCCGAGTGCCGTGCGCGGGGCGATGCGCTCCTCGAACGCCTCGGCATCGCCCACGCCGCCGACCGCCCGATCCGCAAGCTCTCCAAGGGCATGGTGCAGCGGGTCGGCATGGCGCAGGCGCTGCTGGCCGACCCCGAGGTGCTCATCCTCGACGAACCGCTCTCGGGACTCGACCCGATCGGCCGCAAGGAGTTCCGCGACCTGATCCTGGAACGGGCGCGCGCGGGGGCCGCCGTGCTGTTCTCCTCCCACATCCTCCCCGACGTCGAGACCACCGCCGACCGGGTGGCGATCATCGATCGGGGCGCGGTGGCGGACGAGGGCCCGCTGGCGGCGCTCCTGCGGCGCGAGGCGACGGGGGTCGATGTCCGTGTGGCCGGGTTGCCGGAGGAGCGGGCGCTGCGACTGGCCGGGAAGGCGAAACGGCACGAACGACGCGCCGAGGTCGACGAGTTCGTGGTCGAGACCGAGGCGGAAGCGGCGGAGCTGGTATCGGAGATCGTCGCGGCGGGTGGAAGGCTCCTCGAACTGGCGCCCCGCCGCGGAACGCTCGAAGACCTCCTGCTGCGGATCGCGAACCGGGGCAAGACAGACTGATTCCGGAGGGATGACCGAGGCTTACGACGGCCGGAGCCGCGGGAGGTTGCCGGCCGTCCCGTTCCGTGTCAGAGTCCCCCCGTCCAGCGGATAGGCGCACCCGCCGGCCCATGGCCGGTGGAGCGCAAGGAGCGAAAGGGAGGTCACAGAGCATGAACTACCGGAACCTGTTCCTGGTGATCGCGACGGCCGGGCTGTTGGGCCTGGGTGGAGCGGCGCTGTCGTGCAACCTCAGCGACGCCACGACGTGCGACGAAAACGAGATGAACCTCGAGACGGGCTTCGTGGGCGACTTCGGCAACACGGAGAACGCCCGGAAGATCGAGGCCTTCTTCAAGGCGGTCGTCGCCGTCCAGGCCAAGGCGCACGATCTGGCCACCGACCTGGTTACCGCCTGCAAGAACATCGGCACCGCCGTCGGCCTGACCGATGCCGAACTCCGCCCGGCGGACGGCGCCACGGATGACGCGGCGCTGGTCAACGCGGCCTGCGGCTCCACGTTGCAGAATCGGATCCGGGAGACGATCCAGGCCGCGATTCCCCGCGGGGCGTTCCTCTCGTTGACCTACGTGCCGCCGGAATGCGAGGGCAGTTTCGACGCCTATGCGAGCTGCGCGGCGGAGTGCAACGTCTCGGTGACGCCGGGCACCTTGCAGGCGTCGTGCGAGCCCGGGACGATCGGCATCGGCGAGTGCAGCGCCGGGTGCTCGGGCCAGTGCTGGCTCGAGGCGGGCGCCGCCTGCAACGGTTCCTGCTCGGCCACCTGCACCGGCTCCTGCGGCGGGGCGTGCTACGGCACCTGCGACGGGACGGCGGTCGATGGGACGACCTGTGCGGGCGAGTGCGTCGGCCAGTGCAGCGGGACCTGCACCGGTTCCTGCTCGGGGACGTGCGTCGTCGAGGCCTCCGGCGGGTGCACGGGCGAGTGCCACGGACAGTGCGACGTGTGGGTCGAGCCGCCGCGTTGCGAGGTTTACGCGCGGCCGCCGGAGGTCGATGCCGACTGCCACGCCTCGTGCCAGGCGCGCGTCAGCGCCAACCTCACCTGCACGCGCCCGTCGCTCACCGTCGAGTACGGCACGCTCGGCGGCAACGCCGACGCCCAGGCCCGTTTCGCGGCCCTCGTCACCGCCCTGCGCGACAACTACCCGACGGTGCTGGTCGCGACGATCGAGGCCGGCGGCGCCATCGTCGACCTGGTCCGCTCGTTCTTCAACGCCCTCGACGCCTTCGCCGACGGCATCGCCTCGATGGTCGATGCCTTCGCCTGCGCGGTGAAGGCGCTGCAGATCTCCGCCCAGGTCACCCTGACCTTCCAGGCGTCGGCTTCGGTCTGCGGCGGCGTGACGTCCTCCGTGGCCGTCGAGGGCAGCGCGACGGTCACCCCGTAGCCGTCCTTTTCCGGTCCCGTCGCGGAATAGACAACGCCTCGTTCGTCTGAGAGAATCCCTCCTCGGGGAAAGGACGCGCTCCCGTGAGTCGCCCCACGCCGCTCGAGATCCAGGACGCCCTCTTCGCGCACCCCCTTCGCGTCACGGCGTTCGTCGCGGCGGTGCTGGCCGCCGTCGTCTTCCTGGCGCCCTGGGAAGCCAGCCCGGACGGCATCGTCTGGACCTGGGACCTCTGGCACGGGCGCGAGACGTTCTTCCTCGTGCCGCTCGCCGGCGGCGTCATACTGGCCGTCGCCGCCGGCATCGAGCGCGTGCCGGGCATCGCCATCGCCGGCGCCGCTTTCGTCCTGGGCGTGACGTGGCTCCTGGCCGGCGCGGACGGCTTCGACCCCCTCTGGCTGCTCCTCGGCGGTGGCGGCGACGTCCGTTCCGCCGCCGTCGCCGTGGTCGTCCCGTTCTTCCTCGGTGCTTTGGCCTGGCGGTTGGCGCTCCACCGGACGCTGGCGGGACGCGTGGTACTGGGTCTGGCCGCCGCGGCGCTCGCCACCGTCTTCTTCGTCCCCCTGGGAGAGGACGGCGGCTCGGTCTTCCGGGTCGCCATCCTGGACCGGTTCTCTGCCGGCGAGCCCGCAGCGATCGCGGCTGCGCTGCCCGCCGCGCTGGTCCTGCTGGCCGCCGCGCTGGCGCTGGCCGGCTTGCCGCCGACCGCGCGAGGGACGGGAGGGGCTTCGGCCGTCGCACGCGCGGCCTTCCACCTGGCGATCGTCTCCGCGGCCTGCGCCGCCCTGCTTCCGTCAATCGCTTCGCTGCCGGACCGGGGCGATCTTTCGTACGGAGCCTTCGCCGCGCCGCTGAAGCTGGCGGCCCTGTGGTGGTGCGCCTTGGCCTGGACGGGCGCCGGCTCCGGCGCGCTGGCCGCCGCCTTGGAGGCGTTTTTCCGCCGCACTCCTCTCCCGGCGACCCGGCCCGCGACGGGAACCCTCGATTCCATGCCCCCGCCGGCCGCGCG
>JAAZOP010000575.1 GCA_012797735.1 Myxococcales bacterium | reverse complement strand
GGAAGGGCGAGGCACGCCCGGCGGGCGCGGGCCTGGCGCCCGCTCCGGGCACGCGCGGCGGGGTCGGCGAGCTCGGGGTCCAATCGATCGGAGCGGGGTGGTCAGCGGCGGGCGAGCTCGGAGAACAACTCGCCGGATCGCTTCATCGCCGCCAGCGTTTCGCGACGCCAGGCGGCCGAAAGGCGGCACGAGTAGTCGACCGAGTCCTTCATCAGCCGTGCCAGCTCGTCGATCGCCGCCGTCGCCTGCTCGACCGCCGGCTTCTCGTACGTCGCCGCTTCCTGCAGCACCGCTTCCAGCCGCGCGAGCTGCGCGTCGATCAGCTTCTGCCACGCCTCGAAGGTGAACTTGTGGGTCGTCTGCTTCTCGGTCATCGGTCGCTCCTTCCTGTCTTCCACCGGGGGCCCCGCTCCCGGGTCGCCCTCCGTTCCGTCCGCGGCCCCGTGCCGTCGGACGGCCGCAGTTTGTGCAGCGCAGCATTCCATGTCAACGAAAAACAGCATGCGACCGACAAGCGATTCGGCGCCGTCCTCTAATATCCCGTATCCATGCGGGCTTTCCTGGTGTTCCCTGTGTTTGTCTGCGCCGCACAATTCTCTTGACTTCTCCTTGTGCGACAGCATAATACAGCCGTTCCCGGGAACGATTCCGGGTCGGGGAGGCGAGGCAGATGGTCCACGGGCAATGGTTGGCGAAGTGGAAGGCGGTGACCGGCGACAAGCCGGCGCTGATCGAGGAGGCGACGGGGCGCGGGGTGACGTACCGGGCGTTGGATGAGCGGGCGGATCGGGCGGCGAACTTGCTGCGCGAGCGGTTCGGCGTCGGCTTCGGCGACCGCGTCGCGGTGCTGGGGCAGAACCGGATCGAGCAGGTCGAGCTGTTCTTCGCCTGCGCGAAGCTCGGCGCCGTCCTCGTGCCGATCAACTGGCGCCTGGCGCCCGACGAGGTCGCCTGGATCCTGCGCGACGCGGCGCCGGCGCTGCTCTTCTGGGGCGCGGATGTGGCGGACGGCGTCGCCGCGCTGCGCGACGGCCGCTGGGCCGGCCCGGACGTCCCGTTCGACGGCGACGGCCCCGGCGGCTACGCGGCGCTCGTCGCCGAGGCCTCCGCCGCGCCGGTCCGCACCGACGGCATCGTCGAGGCCACCCCGCTGCTGCTGTTGTACACCTCCGGCACGACCGGCCGGCCGAAGGGGGCGGTGTTGACCCACGGCACGATCACCTGGAATGCCGTCAACACCGCCACCGGCTGGGACCTGCATCACGGCGACGTGACGCTGACGCACGCGCCGATGTTCCACACCGGCGGCTGGAACGTGCTGACCCTGCCGCTCCTGCATCGTGGCGCCACCGTCGTGCTCGCCCGCAGGTTCGACGCCGCCGCCGCCCTGCGCGCCATCGCCCGCTACCGGGTCACCGTCTTCTTCGCCGTGCCGACCATGTTCCAGATGATGCTCGATGCCCCCGGCTTCGCCGACACCGATCTCTCCTCGGTGCGCTTCTTCATCTCCGGCGGCGCCCCGTGCCCCGTGCCGCTGATCCGGGCGTTCCAGCGGCGCGGCGTCGTGTTCAAGCAGGGATACGGCCTGACCGAGGTCGGCCCCAACTGTTTCGTGCTGCACGAGCGCGACGCGGAGCGCAAGGCCGGCGCCGTCGGTTTCCCCGTCCTGCACCTCGAGACGCGGCTCGTCGACGCCCGGGGCCGCGAAGTGTCCCGCGGCGAGGTCGGCGAGCTGCAGCTCCGCGGACCGACGGTCTGCGCCGGCTACTGGAACAACCCCGAGGCCACCGCCAAGGCGCTGTCCCCCGACGGCTGGTTCGCCACCGGTGACCTGTTCCGGCAGGACGAGGAGGGGTACCACTACGTCGTCGGGCGGCTCAAGGAGATGTACATCTCCGGCGGCGAGAACGTGTACCCGGCCGAGGTCGAGCGGGTGCTGTACGGGATTCCGGGCGTCAAGGAAGCGGCGGTGATCGGCGTTCCCGATCCGAAGTGGGGCGAGGTCGGCCACGCCTTCCTCGCCTTCGACCCGGCGGCGACGGCCCTGACGGCGGAACAGATCGTCGAGCGCTGCCGGGCGGTGCTGGCGCGCTACAAGGTCCCGAAGTACGTGACGCTCCTGGGCGAGCTGCCCAAGGGCAGTTCCGGGAAGATCCACAAACAGGAGCTGCAACAGGGGGTTGCCGCCGGCCGGTACGCCGCGGCACGCTAGGCGGCGCCGCCGCCGGGACCCCGAGGCGGGCCCGGGCCCGCGCCAGGAGAGACGCGATGAACGGTGACGACGTGCGCGGCAAGCCGCCGGCCGAGACGCCGGCCGACCTGTGGGTCGAGGGGGTCGAGCGGACGGCCGAGGCGTTCCGGCGGCTCGCCGCCGCTCTGGCCGTTCCGGGCGCTTCCGCTGCCGCGGCGCAGGCCTGGGCCGACCAGTTCGCCGCTTCCCTCGCCGGGCTCGGCCGCCTCCAGGCCGACTTCGCCCGCCGGCTGCTCGAAGGTCTCCCCGCGGCGGCCCGCGAGCGGCTCGGCACCGGCGCCTTCTCGCAGCTCGAGCGGATGGCCCGCGCGCGCTGGGAGGACGAGACGGCGCGCCTCGCCGGGCTCCCCGATCTGCTCGCCGCGCACGCCGAGGCGGCCGGCCGTCTCGACCCGCAGCGGCTCGTCCGGCGGATGGAGACCGCCGCCGCCGAGTTGAAGGCCGACCTCGAGGCGCTCGCACCCGAGCAGTTCGTCCCCGACCTCGGCCGGCTCGCGCAGTCGTTCGGCCGCGTCCTCGCCGGCTCGCCCGACGACGAGGACCGCCGGCGGGTCGATCGGTTCCTCGAGGCGGCCGCGGTGAAGCTGCGCTACGGCAGCGAGTACTATGCCGACCCGGAGACCACGAAGGTCGGCCCCACGCCACGCGACCTCGTGCACCGCGAGGGGCGCATCGAACTGTACCGCTACCGATCCTCCGCACGTCCCACCGCCCGGACCGCGCCCCCGGTGCTGCTGGTCTACTCCGTGATCAACAAGCCGTACATCCTCGACCTGCTCCCCGGTTTCAGCTTCATCGAGCACCTGCTCGCCGAGGGGCTCGACCCGTACCTCATCGAGTGGGGTCCGACGGTGCCCGGCGACCACGAGACGACGCTCGATTCGTACATCGAGCCCGGCCTCCACGGCTGTGTCGAGTACATCCGGCGGACGCGGGGCGTGGACAGGGTCCCGCTGTTCGGCCACTGCATCGGGGGCAACCTGGCGCTGCTCTACGCCGCGCGGCACCCCGAGGCGGTGGACCGGCTGGTCGCGCTGACCACCCCCGTGACGGCCGCCGAGGGCGGCGTCGTGGCGCTGTGGACCGACCGCGACCTGTTCCCGGTGGATGCGATCGTCGATGCCTTCGGCCACATGCCGGCCAAGTTGATCCGCTACACCTTCATCGCGCTCAAACCGTACTACGAGATTCTCAAGTGGAAGATGTTCATCGATGGCCTGGCCGACGACCGGGTGATGGGGCTGTTCCTGCCGGTCGACCGCTGGGCCAACGAGAACGTCGACATCCCCGCCGAGGTGTTCCGCAAGTTCATCCACGAGGTGTTCCATTCGGACCGGTTCCGCCGGGGTCGCACGACGATCCACGGCCGTCCGGCCGACCCGCGCGCCATCACCTGCCCGCTGCTCAACCTGGCCGCCACCCGCGACTGGATCGTGCCGCTCGAGTCGGCGCGCGTCCTCAACGACATCGTCGGCTCCACCGAGAAGGAGTTCGTCCCGATCGAAGGCGCCCATGTCGGGATCATGATCGACCCCCGCGCCCGACCCCTGTGGACGAAGATGAGCGACTTCCTGAAGGCCTCTGCCCCGAAGACGCGGTCGCGGCAGGGCGCGGGACGGCCGGACCGACGCGTCGCGGGGCGTGGAAAAGGCGTCGCGGGGCGCGGGAAGGGCGTCCCGCGGTCGCGGAAGGGCGCTGCGCGTCCGGGCAAAGGTGTGGCGCGGCCGGACGGACGCGTCGCGGGGCGCGGGAAGGGCGTCGCGCGCACGGGGAAGATCGTCGCGCGTCCGAAGAAACCGGTCGCCGCCTCGGGGCGCGCCGCCGGGAAGGTGCGCCCGAAGGAGCGGTCGGGGCGGCGCGGCTAGCGCGCCGACCGGCTCGACCCACCCCTCGCGGCGTGTCGTGGCGGGCCGCGGCCGGCGGGCGCATCGCCGCGGCGGTCGAAAGACCGTTTCCTCGCCGCGCGCCGCGTGCGTCGGTCCGCGCTCTCACCGCGCGGCGGTCAGCCTCGTTCGGCCGGAAGATCCGGGTCCGCCGCCCACTCGCTCCACGACCCTTCGTAGAGCAGGGCGTCGGGACGTCCGGCGAGCGTCAGGGCGAGGATGTTGTGACAGGCCTTCACGCCCGAGCCGCAGTGGCAGACGATCGTCGTCGCCTCGTTCGCGCCGAGCGCGCCGAAGCGTTCGGCGAGCGCCGCCGGCGGAAGGAACCGGCCGTTCGGCCCGACGAGGTTGCCGGCGACCGGGGCGTTCTTGGCGCCCGGGATGTGCCCGGGCCGCGCATCGATCGTCTCCACCTCGCCGCGGTAGCGCTCGGGGGATCGTCCGTCCAGCACCAGGGTTCCGGGCTTGCGCAGCAGCTCGACGAGGCGCCGCTTGTCCACGACCCGCTCGGGATGCGGCTCGATCGCGAGCGGCGGGGCGGGCGGGCGCGCGCGGATGGTCGTCTCGAGCGGCCGGCCTTCGGCCTTCCAGGCCGTGAGGCCGCCGTCGAGCACCCGGCCGATCGGATGGCCGAAGTACTCGAGCAGCCACCACAGGCGGCCGGCGACGGCGCCTCCTTCGTCGTCGTAGCCGACGACGAGCGAATCGGCGGTGGCGCCGATGCGGGCCAGCGCCCCGGCGAACCGGGCGGGCGGCGGGAGCGGGTGGCGTCCCGGCCGTCCGGGGCCGGGCGCGTCGGAGAGATCGGTATCGATGTCGAGGAAGGCGGCGCCCGGGATGTGCCCCGCGCGGTACTCGTCGATACCGCGGCGACCCTGGAGGTACCAGCGGGTGTCGACGATGAGGACCCGCGGATCCTCGAGGTGGCGGGCCAACCAATCGGTCGAAACGAGAAGGTCCTTCATGGGCGGATGATGGCACGAGTCGCGGCGGGATGCACCGGCGGCCGGAGGGCGCGCCGGACCTTCGGCCCGGAGGGCGGGACGCGGGCGGCGGGGGGAGGGCCGGGCGGCGTTATTCGAGCAGCCAGAGTTCCGTCTGGGGGGTGCCCAGCACGCGCGCCCCGGAACGCTCGATGACCACGTCCTCCTCGAGGCCGACCTGGACGACGCCGCCCACCTCCGGAAGGTCGTGGTAGATCATCGGCTCGACCGCGAACACCTGCCCTTCCTCGAGACCGTGTCGGACCAGCGTGCCGTAGCGTTCCTTCCAGTCCGGTCCGAGCACCGGGCCGGTGTCGTGGACCTTGATCCCGATCGCGTGCCCGGCGGCGTGGGGATACTCGTCGTACCCGGCCTCGACGATCACCTGGCGGGCCGCCGCATCGACTTTCACGGCCTGGACGCCCGGCTTCATCGCGGCGATCGCGGCGCGGTTGGCGCGCAGGGTGGTGTCCCACATCCGGCGGACCGCGTCCGGCGGTTGTCGTTCCCCGGGCCGCAGGAGGTAGGCCGTGCGTTGGATGTCCGACGAGTAGCCCTGGTGGAACACGCCGAAGTCGGTCCGCAGGAGGTCGCCGTGGGCGATCACGCGATCGGTCGGGTCGGCGTGTCCGCGATCGGGGCCGACGACCACGCTGATGAAACTGACCTTGAACCCCAGTTCGTTCGTTCGTTGTTCCAGGTACCGGCCGACGTCGAGTTCGGTCGTCCTCCCGGGCGTGATCCGTTCGAGCGACAGCGCTTCGCGGAGGATGCGCTGCGTCGCCACCGCCGCCTGCTCGATCGCGGCCACTTCTTCGGGCAGCTTCACCCCCTTGACCGACATCATCAGCGCTTCGGCCGAGACCAGCTTCTCCTCGAACCCGGCGCCCGCCACCTCGAGCAGGTAGCGGTACATGCCCAGGGTGATGCCATCGATGTTCGGCGCGTCGCGCGAGAAGTTGATCGCGACCTTCCGCGGGTCGAGCTTGTCCAGCCATTCCTTGAGGTGCGGGCCGATCCCCTCGCGCTTGTACGGCACGACCTGCTCGTACAAACCCGATTCGATGAACGGCGTGACGTCGTAGCTGGCGCAGATCGCGACCCGTGCCAGCCGGCCGCCGAGAAAGCCGAACAGGCACGCCGCCCGACCGACCACGCGGTCCGCGGCGACGTCCCAACCGAGCGCATCGGTCGCCCCTTCCCGGGTGAAGGTGAGCCAGGCGTCGATCCCGTACTGCTTCATCTTTGCCGGGAGCACCTCGGTGATGCGGCGCAGCCGCACCCTGTTCGGATCGAGGAGGGCGGCGTCCGCGGACGCGTCTCCGGGCGGCCGGGGAGAAGGGGGTGGCGTCATCCTCGTCGCTCCTTCGCACCCCCCGGGAAGATCGGCCGGGAGCGGGTCCCGGGCGCCGGAGAACCACCGTTTCCCCGGCGGAATCGGCTTAGCCGCAGCCTTCCAGGGTGTCAAGGAACCTGGCCCCTTGCCTTCTTCGTGCGCCCCGGTCCAGGATGCGGCCGCGATGGGCGAGGTTGCGCCGATCGAGGTCCGGGGGTTGCGCAAGACCTACGGAGCGCTGCGCCGCGCGAAGCGGGTCGAAGCATTGCGCGGGATCGACCTCGAGGTGCGCGCCGGCGAGATCTTCGGCCTGCTCGGCCCCAACGGCGCCGGGAAGACCACGCTGGTGAAGATCCTGCTTGCGATCGCCCGCGCGTCCGGGGGCGAGGCGCGGCTGTTGGGCCGGCCGGCGGGCGATCCCCGCGCCCGGCGCGAGGTCGGGTATCTTCCCGAGAACATCCGTTTCCCGGACTTCCTGCACGCCGAGGGCGCGCTGCACTATCTCGGCCGGCTGTCGCGCATGTCCGCCGCCGACCGGTCGCGCGCCGTCCCCGCGGCCCTCGAACAGGTCGGACTGTTCGACCGGCGCCGGTCGAAGGTCAACACCTTCTCCAAGGGGATGATCCAGCGGCTCGGGTTGGCCCAGGCCCTGCTGCATCGGCCCCGCCTCGTCGTGCTCGACGAGCCGACCGACGGGGTCGACCCGATCGGCCGCAAGGAGATCCGCGACGTGCTGGTGCGGTTGCGCGAGGGCGGGGCGACGGTGTTCCTCAACTCGCATCTGCTGTCGGAGGTCGAGCGGGTGTGCGACCGGGTGGCGATCCTCGACCGGGGAAGGGTGTTGCGCATCGGTTCGGTCGATGCGCTGACGCGACGCGCAAACCGCTGGCGGATTTCGGTGGAGGGCGACCCGGGGGTCGCCGCCGCCGCGCTCGGACCGCTCGCGGCCGTGACCGGCGGCGCGGTCGAGGTCGAGGCGTCGACGACGGCGGCGCTGAACGAGGCGATCGACCGGTTGCGCGCGGCCGGCGTGCTGCTCACCGACGTGCGGGCGGCGGCGACCTCGCTGGAGGACGTGTTCCTCGATGTCGTGGAACACGGGCGGGAGGGGGCGTCGTGAGCGGCTTCCTCACCGTCTGGCGGCACACCTTGTCCGAGGCGTTGCACCGCAAGCTGCTGGTGGCGAGCTTCGGCCTGATCGCGCTGGAACTGGTCCTGGTCGCGGCGCTGGTCGGGTCGGCGTCGGGGATGATCACGGTGGCCGGCATGCTGGTGCAGGGGATGCCGGGCGGCACCGAGGCGTTGGGCGCGATCTTCGCCGGGCTCGCGGTGACGTTCTACTACCCCGGCCTGCTGCTGATGGTCTGGCTCACCGCCGGGTTCTTCCCTCGGATGCAGGAGCGCGGCTCGATCGACCTGCTGCTCTCCAAGCCCCTCGGCCGCTTCGCCCTGTACGCCGGCCGGTTCGCCGGCTGCGCCACGATCGCGCTGGCGGCGAGCGTCCTGTTCTTCGGCGGCAACTACCTGGTGCTTTGCGGGAAGACCGGCATCTGGGTCCCCGCGTTCCTGCTGACGATTCCCGCTTCGCTGTTCGCCTACACCGCGTTCCTGACGATGATGGCGCTGCTGGCCCAGGCCGGCCGCTCGTCGGTGCTGTCGGCCTTGATCGTCACCGGCTACGCGCTGTTCATCGGACCGCTGTTGTTCGCCGCGGAGACCGAGATCGGGCACGTGCTGATGGGGGAGTCGGGCTGGGCCTGGCTGTTCGCGCTGCTGTACAACCTGCTGCCCCAGACCACCGAGACCGGCAGCGTGCTGTTCGAGGCGGTGCGGCACGGCCGCCTCGGCGACACGTCCGCGCTCGTCCAGGTCGCCCTCTCGTCCCTCGGCTGGTTCGCGGTCGGCGCCTTCTGGTTCCAGCGCAAGGACTACTGACCGGTCGACCGGACTCCGTCGCCGCGGTTGACAGCCGCGGCCCGGCCGTGTTCTGTAGTGACCGGTTTCGCAACCCTCCGCAGGTCCGGAGGCAAGCAGGAAGGGAGGAGGCCGATGCCGGCAATCGTCACCGGGAAGTTCGTCGCCGTCAACATGGACACCACGACTCCACGGACCATCAACACCGGGATGACCAACATCCGGGCGCTGCAGATCGTCAACCCGATCACCGCCGCCGGGGAGTTCGGCGGGGTCGCCTACACGACCGACCAGCTCCAGTCGGACACCCCGGGGGCGTTCCTCTACGACGGCGCGCACCAGGCGATCGGGCTCACGATCGTCGGCGGAACGTTCACGCTGAACCACAAGGCGTTCCAGCGCATCGGACAGACCTACTACTGGGAAGCCCGCGGCGACTGACGCCCCGCCGCTACCAACTCCCCGAGCCGAACAGGTAGACCTTGCCGGGCCGGAAGCCCGAGCCGCAGGCGCCGATCAGCGCGTCGGCCCGGCGATCCCCATCGACGTCGCCCCCGAGGGACACCGCGCAACCGAACCGATCCCCCGCCGTCTCGCCGTCCCAGACCCGTAGCGGCGCCTCCTCATCGAAGCGGAACAACAACACGCGACCCCGATGGCCGCCGACGCCCGGGGCTCCCACCAGCAACTCCCCGCCCGCCCGGCCGTCGGCGTCCGGGCCGAGCGCCACGGCCCAGCCGAAGTCGTCTCCCTCGGCCGAGCCGACCCAGGAGCGCCACGGGGCGCTCAGCGCGAACAGGTCCACCTTGCCGGTCCGGTCGTTCCACCCCGGGGAGCCGACGGCGAAGTCGCCGTCGCCGTCCCCGTCCACGTCCGTTCCGGCCGCCAGCGCCTTGCCGAAGCCGGCCAGCAGTCCCTCCCCGCACTGCGACCAGCTCCAGGTGTCCGCCGTTCCCTCGTAGAGGTAGACGCAGCCGGCGTCAGAGGCCGGCGTGTCCACGCCCGGGGCGCCGACCAGCGTCATCGCCCCGCGCCCGGTACCCCCCGCCGGCCCGCGGGCCACCGTGGTGCCGAAGAGCGATCCCGGGGTACCGGACCAGCTGCGGACCTGCGTCCAGGTGCCGCCGGCGTACAGGAAAGCGGCGCCGACCGTGTCGGCCCCCGGCCGGAAGGTCGGCGCGCCGACGACCAGGTCCTCCACGCCGTCTCCCGTCACGTCCGGACCCCAGGCGACGGCGGCGCCGAACGTGGAACCTTCCAGCAGCCCGGGCAGTTCCTGCACCGGCGCGCGCGGGTCCGCCGACCCGTAGATCGCGACGCGGCCGTGCGCCGCCGGAGCCGCGCCGGTCATCGTGCCGACGGCGAGGGCCAGGCCGATCGACCCGCCGAGGTCCGGCCCGATGGCGACCGCCCAGCCGAACCGTTCGAGCGCGGTTCCGCCGTCCCATGCCGCCGCCTCCGTCCAGCCGGCCGCCTCCCACACTGCGGCGTGACCCCAATACGCCGTTCCCTCGGGGGCGCCGATCAACGCCAGGCCGGGCGACAACAACGGCGCGACCGGCGCGCGCGCCCCCTCGAGCGCCACGGCCTGGCCGAGCCGGTCGCCGTCGGCCGTGCTTTCCCAGATCGCGGCGCAGGCGCCGCTCACGCAACGTCCCATCGGCATCGCGTCGCACGGCCGTCCGTCCTCGCACGGTTCGCGCGCGTCGCCGTCGGCTTCCTCCCCGTCGTCGCCGGTGTCGCCGTCCGCGCCCGTGTCGGCTTCGCCATCGGGTCCCGTGTCGACCGGCGCGTCCCCGTCGTCCCCGGCGTCGGGCCCTCCCTCGCCGTCGGGACCGATGTCGGCGTCGTCTCCCGCATCGGCGTCCGACCCCGACTCGACTTCCACCTCCGCGTCCGCGTCCGCCGCCCCCCCGGGTCCCTCGTCGTCGTCGCCGGGACCGGAGCACTGCGGATCGTCGAGGTCGGTGCGGCCGTCGTCGTCGTTATCGACCCCGTCCGAGCAGGCGGGCGGGGCGTAGAGGGAACGGCCACAGGCGGCGGCGAGCAGCAGGGCCAGCGCCGTCGCGACGCTCTTCGCGACCTTCCTCGCGCTGCCGGCTCGTCGTCGATCGATCCGCCGCATCGTCTCCCGCCTAGAAAGAGTACGCCGCTCCCAGCGACAGGGGTACGACCCAGGTCGTGCGCAGTGTGTCGAGGCCGCCGCCCGGCGCGAGGAAGAGGGTCAGGCCGCGCCACACCCGGAACTCGAACAGCAGCTCCAGGCACGCCGCGAACCCGACCCCGCGGTCGTCGAGCGCTCCCGAGGTCAGGACGAGCCCCGGTGCGGCGCCGAGCGAGAACCAGTCGAGGCGCAGGAAGACGAAGCGCGCCCAGAGGGCGAAATCGACCGCCGGGAACGACAGTTCGAGCACCGCGGCGAACCAGTCCGTGAACCGATACCCGCCGTGCACCGACCAGCCGAAGTTGTCGAGGAACGCCCGGCGTTCGAAATCCAGCGCGCGGAGGTTCGCCGCGACGCCCAGGCCCAGCGGCACGCGGCCCCACCCATCCTCCGCGGGCGTCAGCGCGGGCGGCGGCGCCGGCGATTCCCCCGAGCCTTCCCCTCCGGCGGCGGTCGTCGCGGCACCGGCCGTCGTCGTGCCGGCGGTCCCTTCGTCGAGCGCCTGGGGCGCGAGGACCACCTGGATCAACTCGCCGCGTCCGGGATGGATCCGTCGGACCGCCGGCGCATGTCCCTCCAGCTCGGCGGTCACGACATGCTCTTCGGCGGTCACCAGCAGCGGTTCGTCGAGCGGCGCGGTGCCGGCGAGGTGGCCGTCGATCGCGATCGTCGCACCCTCCGGCGCGGCGACCGTGACGGTGCCGACCTGGCTCAGCATCTCGACCAGGAAACCTTCGACCTCGACGCGTCGTTCCGCCGACACCCGGTCGCCCTCGCTGGCGAGGTAGCGGCGGAAGGAGGCGATCGAGGCGGGGTAGTCGAAGAGGAGCCGCTGGGCGTTGGCCAGGTTGTACAACACGTTGGGGTTGGGGCGCAGTTCGTACGAGGCGGCGAACGACCGGACGGCCGCCTCCCAGTCCTCGATTTCCAGGAGCCGCAGGCCTTCTTCGAACAGTGCCCGCGCCCGGGTCCGCACATCCTCCTCCGCGGCGCCGGGGAGTTCGGCCGCCGTGGTCGCCGCGGCGTCCCCGGCGGC
>JAAZOP010000574.1 GCA_012797735.1 Myxococcales bacterium | reverse complement strand
TGCGGTTCCCCCGTCCGCGCCCGGCGCGGACAACGGCTCCAACTCCACGAGGAAGTAGACGTCCTCGTTCGGCACGAGCACGCCTTCGAAAGGACGGAAGCCCCTGGCTCGCACGCGGACGTGGACTTCCTTGTCCGAGCGGTTCAGTTCGACGACGCCATCGACGACCCTCTTCCCGGCGACCGTCGCCGTCGCATCCTCGGGGAGTCCCTCGAGCGTGATCTTCACCTTGGCGGAGAGGGCTTCGGGAGGGGCGTCCTGGACGGCGGCGTCCTTCTCGCCGTCGCCGGCGGCATCCTGCGCCGGCCCAGGCGACGCGTCGCGGGGCGGCGGGGCGAGGTTGGCCGGCGCCGCGGGAACCGCGCCGGCATCGGCGTCCCGCGGGACGACGCCCGGATCGCCCGCGCCGGGCTGGTCCTGGGGAGTTGCCGGGACCGCCCCGGGGGCGGTCGCCTGCGCGACCCGCGCCTCGTCGTCGCCGGCGGCGCCGCGCCCCCCGCGCAGGAGAAGGGCCAGCGCGACGGACAGGATGCCGGTCAGCAACAGGCCGGCGGCGATGCCGAGGACGGCCCGCGGATGCCGTGCGGCCCACCGTTGCGGACCGGAGCGGTGCGCGACGGCACGGGCGCGGCTGTCGTCCTGAGCCAGCCAGTTGTGGACGGACGGCATCGTCAGGTGCGCGGACGGACCGGGGGTGGGAGACCCCGAGTCGGCCGCGGCCGCCGCCAGCGCCAGCTGCGCGCGCGACCGGGCGCTCGACGAAGACCCCGCCGGTGGGACCTCGACCCGCGTCGTCGAGGGCATCGGGAGCGCCTCGGGCAGGGGCGGGGGCGCCGGCTCCGGACGGTAGGCCTTCGCCAGCTGGGGCGTCTGGCGCAGCAGCGCCTCGACCTTCAGCAGGTCGCGCTGCATCTGCTCCGCCGACTGGTACCGTTCGCTCGGACGCTTGCGGATCGCCAGGGAGATTAACTGGTCGACGGGCGCGGGAATCGAAGGCTTGTACGTCCGCGCGGAGACGTACGGGCGGCCCTCCTCGTGCCGCTCCGCATACCGCTCGACCCACATCAACTCCGTCTTCGCCTCGCGGTACGGGAACCGGCCGGCCAGCGCCCGGTACATGATCATGCCGCAGGCGAAGATGTCGGCGCGGGCATCGAGTTCGCGGCCGAGGAACATTTCGGGCGCAGCGTAGGCGGCGCGGCCGAGGACGGCGCCGTCCTGCGTCACCCCCCCCTGCGAGTCGCTGGCGCTCGAAGCCGCCTCGCCCTTGGCCAGCCCGAAATCGACGATCTTCGCCGAGGGGTACAGCGGGTCGTTGCCGGCGAGGAACACGTTGGCCGGGCTGAGGTCGCGGTGAATCACGCCCAGCCGGTGCACCGCCTCGAGGCCCTCGAGGACCTGCAGCATGATGCGGATCACCAGGTCCAACGACATCCCCTGCGGCCGCATCAGCGCCTGCTGCATCGACTCGCCGGTCAGATACTCCATCACGATGTAGGCGTTGCCCGGCTGGCCGCGCGGCGGCAGGTTCCAGTCCCAGACCGACACCACGTGGGGGTGCCGGATCCCACGCAACGCGTTGATCTCCCGCTCGAAGCGCGCATAGTACGTCTCGTCCGACACCAGGTAGTCGTGGATGAACTTGATCGCGTACCGCTCGTGCGTCGAGATCTTCTCGGCCAGGAACACCTTGCCCATCGCCCCGCCGCCGAGCGGCCGCAGGACACAATACTTTCCGTCGATGATCGTCCCGTCGCGGATCATCGCCCATCCGCCGGTGCACACACCGGCACAGGGATCATACGCCGAGCCTCCCGGTGGCCACAAGGTCGAAGCCCGGCGGAGGCCGGGCTCCTCCGCGCGGCGTTCGACGACCGGTGCATCGCGGCGTCGAAGGTGTTAGCATTCCTGCGGCCGCTGGACGCCGCCGGCGCGCCGGAAGGCGAGCCCGCCGCAGCCCTGGGGGCGGGCCCCGGGCGGGGGACCGGCGTCCGGGGACGAGTGGGCGATGAGGGGAACCCGTACCGTGCGCGTGCCGGCCGAGATGGAGCGGGTCTTCCAGCAGGCCGAGCGGCTGGTGGCCGGGTACTTCGCCACGCGCCGGGAGCGGCCCGAGCGGGGTTCGATCGAGATCTCCGGCGAACGATACCTGTTGGTCCGGGCGGCGTCGTTGTCCGTCGAGTTCTTCGCCCTGGTGCGCGAGCTGTACGGCCCGGGGCACGACGCGCAGGCGGACGAGTTCAGCCGCAACCTGCTGTACGATCTGTCCCACGGCCTGGGACGCGCGGACGCGCGGCACTTCCACGCGCGGATGGGCCTGACCGATCCCGTCGCCCGGCTCGCCGCCGGCCCCGTGCACTTCTCCCACACGGGCTGGGCCTTCGTCGACATCGATCCGCGCTCGTGCGTCATCGCCGGTCCCGAGTACGTGCTGCTCTACGAGCATCCGCACTCGTTCGAGGCCGACGCCTGGCTCGCCTCCGGCACGTTCGTCGATGCTCCGGCCTGCATCATGAACTCGGGGTACTCGGCCGGATGGTGTCAGGAGAGCTTCGGCCTCCGGCTGGTGTCGGCCGAGGTGGCGTGCCGCGCGTGCGGGGACTCGACGTGCCGTTTCGTGATGGCTCCGCCGGACCGGATCGAGCGGCGGCTGGAGGAGTTCGCCACGGAACCGAGCCGTCCGGCGAGTCGCCGCCGGCCGTACGGCATTCCGGACCTGGTCATCCGCAAGCGGATCGAGGACGAGCTGTACCGGGCGCGGGAGGAACTGGAGCAGCGCGTGCGGGAGCGTACGGCCGAGCTGGAGCGGGCCAATCGGCGGTTGCGCGAGGAGATCGCCGAGCGGGAGCGGGTGGAGGCGGAACTGGTCCAGGCCGCGCGGCTCGAGGCGGTCGGGCGCGTGGCCGGCGGGATCGCGCACGACTTCAACAACCTCCTGGCGGTGGTGATCGGCCAGGCCAGCCTGCTCGAACGGCAACTCCCGGAGGGGTCGGCCGAGCGGGGGATGGCGGGCGAGATTCGATCGGTCGGCCAGGAGGCGGCCCAGCTCACGACGCAGCTCATGGGCTTCGGCCGGGCCGGCATCTGCCGCGTCGAACCCCTCGACCTGAACGAAGTCGTCCGGGCGAACCTCGGCGTCTTGCACCGATTGATCGGCGAGCGGATCGTGGTGGTGACGGATCTGACGCCGGACGACGTCGTCGTGCGGATGGACCGCGGGCAGCTCGCGCAGGTCGTCATGAACCTGGTGATCAACGCCCGCGACGCGATGCCGGACGGCGGAACGCTCACCGTGCGAACCGCGGTCGTGGCCGAACCGGCGTCCGCGCCGCAGGCGGTGCTCGAAGTGACCGACACCGGAAGCGGCATGGACGAGGAAACCGTCGCCCGGGTCTTCGACCCGTTCTTCTCGACCAAGCCGGGCGGCACCGGCCTCGGCCTGGCCACCGTGCGTCGTGTCGTCACGGGCGCCGGCGGCTCGATCGAGGTCGAGAGCCGGCCGGGGGCGGGCAGTACGTTCCGGATCCGCCTGCCGCGCGCGCCGGAGACGCGCCAGCCGTGCAGGGACGGCGCGCCGGGGACCGCCCGCGCGGGGGAGGCGGTCCTGGTCGTGGAGGACCAGCCTCCGGTGCGGCGGATGATGGTGCGCGCGCTCGAGAGGCTCGGGTACGTCGCGCTGGAGGCCGACACCCCGGAGGCCGCCCTGCGCCTGCTGTCCGCCGGCGACCGCCGGGTCGATCTGCTGATCACCGACGTCGTGATGCCCGGCATGAACGGACCGGAGCTGGCGGCGCGCGCCGTCGCGTTGCATCCCGCCCTCAAGGTGCTGTTCGTCTCGGGCTATCCCGACGATGCGCTGCTCCGCGACGGCGTCGAGGCCGGCCGGATGGAACTGCTCGCCAAGCCGTTCCTCGCGGAACAGCTCGCCGCGCGGGTCCGGCGGATTCTCGACACCTAGCGCGGTTCCGCCTCCAGCGATCCAGCCGGACGTTTCTCAACCTTCCCAGAGAAGACGGGCGCGTGCGCGCAGCTAGAACAGCGTCGGGGCGCAGAACGGGGCGGGGACCAGGCCGCCCGGGATGGAGGCCGGGTCGAGACACTGGTAGCCCTCGGACTCGCGGCAGTCGTCGGGGACGCCCGGCGTGCAGCTCTGGACGCAGCCGTTCCAGCCGACGAGCGGGATGGAGAGGCAGAGGGCCCCTTCGCCGCAGGAGTCCAGGTCCGTGGCGTCGCAGGTGCTGGTGCAGTAGCCGCCGGGCCACTCCCACGGGTTGCCGAACACGACGATCGCCGTGACGCACGTCGCCTCGCCGGGCCCGCGGCACTCCGTGTCCTCGCGGCACGGTCGGCCGATGTTGTACCCGCCGGCGTCGCCGTCCGGTGGTCCGCCGTCCTCGGGGGCCGCGTCCTCCCCGAGCGCCTCGTCCGGCGGTCCGTCTTCCGGCTCCGCGTCCGGTGTCTCGCCGGCATCCTCGAGGACGTCGAGGGCTTCGAGCCCGGCATCGATCGGGATGCACAGTCCGTTGACGCACATCTCGTGGATCGAACAGCGCGGCTCGCAGTTGCTCGTCTGTCCGCCGTCGCCGCCGCACGCCGCGGTCGTGGCGACCAGGGTCGCCAGCAGGAGTGGCGCGGCCCACGTCCGACCCGCATCGCTCGTGCCATGCCGATTCTCGGACATCGCATCCTCCGTCCGTCCGGCCGCGGGGCCGGGCGCGATCTTCGCGGAAGTATAGCACGCGCGGCGGCGTGGTTCCGCAAACGCGGGATTGCGGTGTCGATCCGCCGTCCGGTCGACGTTCGGGATCAACGGGTCGGGTGCGGGGCGTCGGGGGCGAGCGGCACGGGGGTGTCCGCGCGGGACCAGTCGAGGACCGGCCAGCCGTAGCGGCGGGCGACCCAGCGCAGCCGGAAGTCGGGGTTGACGGCGCGCGGATGCGGCACGCGTCGCAGCATCGGCAGGTCGGTGTTGCTGTCGGAGTAGAAGTAGCTGCGGTCGAGGTCGAGGCCGAGTTCCTCGGCGCAGGCCTCGGCGTGGCGCACCTTCCCCTCGCCGTAGCACACCGGGAGCACGAGTTCGCCGGTGAACCGGCCGTCGGAGTCCACCTCGTAGTGCGTGCAGCGGAACGCGTCGAGGCCGAAGTAGCGTGTCGCCAACTCGGACTCGTAGGGCGACGACGAGGTGAGGAGCACGAGGGCGTGGCCGCGGGCGCGGTGGGCCTCGATCGCCGGCCGGGCTCCCGGCGCCTCGTGGCGCGGCACGACCTCGGACTCGAACCACACCCGGGTCCATTCGCGCAGCGTCTCCTCCCGCTCGCCCCGGACCGTCTGCAACGCCTCGCGCATCGCCGCGACCATGTCGACCACCCCGAGGTGGTAGGCGGCCAGGAAACCGACGGCGCGGAGGGTCTGGACCGCGGTGACGCGGCCGTGGCGGCGCTCGCGCCGCAGCCACAGGCGAGCGCTGTTCGCGGCGAGCAGCGTGCCGTCCAGGTCGAAGAAGGCGGCCGGTCGGCGGATGCCGGTGGCGGTCGTCACGGCGGCGCCTACTGCAGGGCCCGCACGGGGTCGAGCCGCGCGGCGCGGAGGGCGGGGACGAACGCCCCGACGATCGTGAACAGGACGGCGAAGCCGATCGCGGTGGCCGCGATCCACGGCTGGAAGTCGAAGAACGTGTCGGGCTTGTAGGGGAACTGCGGCACGAGAGTGATCAGCATCGTGTCGAAGACGAGGGAGGAGACGTAGGCGAGGAGGAGGCCGAGCACGCCGGCGAGCAGACCGATGAAGCCGGCCTCGAGCAGGAACACGTTGCGGATGTTGGCGCGGGTGGCGCCGATCGCGCGGAACAGGCCGATCTCGCGGCGCCGCTCGAGCACCAGCATCAGGAAGGTGTGGGTGATGTTGAAGCCGGCGATCGTGATCACGATCAGCGCGATCAGCAGCAGGATGATGCCGATCACCTCGACCATGCTCGAAACCTGCTCGGCGATGCGGGACTTGATGTCGAAGCCGGCGGCCCGGACCTGCCGGATCACGTCGGAGATGTCCTCCTTGCTCGCCGCCCGGACCGAGACGCTGGAGTAGCGGGCGCCGTCCTTCGCGCCGGCGTACTCGCGGTTCCAGTCCCGGACGTACTGGATCGGGAAGGTGACCCCCAGGTCCATCGATTTCTCGGAGACGCCGATGAACTGCATGCGGAGGTTGCGCTGGCGCCAGCGAGGGGCCTCGGGACCCATGAAGGAGTCGCCCAGGCGGGTGTTGAACTGGAGTTCCTTCTCGGCCGCCCGCAGCAGTCCCTCGTTGAGCTGGACGTAGCCGTGGCCGGGGGCGAAGATGGTGTTGTAGAACTCGAGCAGGTAGCGCGAGAGCAGGGCCGGCACGGGCAGGGCGCAGGCGCGGAAGCGGGGGACCGACAGCGGGTCGGCGTCGGCGAGCTGGCTGACCGGCGGACCCCCGTAGCGGATCTCGCAGTACTCGCCCCACAGACAGTCCGTGTCGAAGCGGCAGATCCGGTTCGATTGCCTCGGCCGCAGGTCGTCGAACGGCAGCGCCGGGTCCGCCAGCTCGTCCCGCACCTGCTCCGGCGGTATCCCGTCCGCGATCAGCTCGACCCGGATCTCGCTCCCCACCAGCGCCTTGCCGCCGAAGCTCACCGCGGAGAAGCTCAGGTTCATCCGCGGCAGGACCTCGACCACCCCCGGAATGCGCCGGATCGTCTCGACGTCGTCGTCCGACAGCCCGAAGCTGTCCTCGCCGAAGATCGAGCTGGCCATCCGCTGCAGGTCCGACGACAGCGGCACCACCTCGACCTCGTCGATCGGGACGATGTCCCCCTCGACCACGTTCCGCACCTGCTCCACCAGCGCGAGGAACAGGCTGAACAGCGCGATGCCGGCCGCGATGCCCACCGCGGAGATCGACAGCGACGTGGCGTTGCGCCAGATGTTCTGGCTCACCACCCGCGTCAGGCCGACCAGCGTCATCCGGCGCCTCCCGCCCCGGCCGTCGCCGGCGGCACCGAGGACGCCCGCGCCAGGTCCTCCACCAGCCGTGACGGGTCGGTCCGCGTGTCCTCGATCTTGCGGTCCCACAACCGCAGCACCCGCGGCGCCGTCCGCGACATCCGCTCGTCGTGCGTCACCACCAGCACCGTCACCCCGAGGTCCCGGTTCAGCTCGCGGAACAACTCGACGATCTGCGCCCCCGTCTCCCGGTCGAGGTTCCCCGTCGGCTCGTCGCACAACAGCAGCTTCGGCTGCAGGATCAGCGCCCGGGCGATCGCCACCCGCTGCTTCTGTCCCCCCGAGATGTACGTCGGGCGGACACGGCGCTTCTCCGCCACGCCCACCTTCTCCAGCAGCGTCACCGCCCGCTGCCGCGCCTCCTCCGTCGGCCGCCCCGCGAAGAAGAACGGCAGCATCACGTTCTCCTGGCAGGTCAGGTGCTCCAACAGGTGGAACGACTGGAAGATGAAGCCGATCGTCCGGCTCCGCAGCAGGGAGATCTGCCGGTCCGACAGCCGCCGCATCTCCTGCCCCGCGATCCGCAGGCTCCCCTCGTACTCGCGGTCCAACCCCCCCAACAGGTTGAGCAGCGTCGTCTTGCCCGACCCGGACGGACCCACGATCGAGCAGAACTCCCCCTCTTCGATCCGGAAGCTCACCTCGTCCAAGACCGGCGTCACCAGGTTCCCCAGCCGGTAGGTCTTCGTGAGCTTCTCGACCTCGATCAGGGCCATCGGAAACCGCCGCGCTTTCCCCCCGGAGTCGGACCGTTGTATACAACAGGCGACGCAGGGGGGGAAGGGAAAGAGGTAGACAAGTGCGGGCCCCGGCGGGAGAGACGGCGGTGCAACTCCTCGAACAGGAGGCCGGAACGGCGGCGCGGCCCCCGGTGCGTCGCGCCCGCGTCCCGCTGGCGGCGGCGCTGGCCCTGTGGGCGGCGTCCTGCGCCGACCGGGCCCAGGCCGGACCG
>JAAZOP010000573.1 GCA_012797735.1 Myxococcales bacterium | reverse complement strand
GCCGCGCCGCTCGACCTCGGCTCCCCCGCCGCGGCCTCGACCGCTCCCGCCGAGACCCTGCAGCTCGTCGATCCGGATGCCGATGCGCTGCGCGAACTGCCGCTGTTCGCCGAGTTGGAGCACGAGGAGCTGCGCGCGCTGTTCCAGCTCTGCGGGCGCGTCGTCGTGCCGGCCGGGCGCGACGTGCTGCGCCGGGGCGAGCCCGGCCGCGGGCTGTTCGTCGTGCGCGAGGGGGAAGTCCAGGTGCTCGGTCCGGCGGGCGCCGTGCTCGCCACCCTCGGCCCGGGCCAGCACTTCGGCGAGATGTCGCTGCTCGACGACGCCCCCGTCTCCGCCGACGTCCGCGCGAAGACCGCCGCCGTGCTGCTCGGCATCCCCCGCGAGGAGTTCCTGCGCTTCCTGTACCTCCACGAACGGGTGGCGCGGAAGGTCTACCGGCTGTTCGCGATCACGCTGGCCCGCAGGCTGTCCGAGACCAGCGCGCGCGTCGCCGGCTGAGGAGGACCGCCATGGCCACCCTCGGCGAGATGCTCGGACAGACCGACCTGTTCTCCGCCGTCCAGCCCGCGCACCGCGAGCAGATCGCCCGGGCGATGGAGCCTCGGGCGTACCGCGCCGGCGAGGAGATCGTCCGGGAGGGCGACGCCGGCGACGCGATGTACCTCGTGCTCTCCGGCCGGGTGGCGGTCGTCGTCCGGTCCCAGGATCTCGGCGCCAGCTTCGAACTGGCCCGCCTGGGTCCCGGCGACCACTTCGGCGAGATGGCGCTGCTCACCGCCGAACCCCGCACCGCCTCGGTCGTGGCGCTCGAGGAGACCCGCGCCGTCGCCCTGTCCAAGGTCGTCTTCGACAAGCTGCTGGCCCAGCTTCCCCAGGTCGCCACCGCGGTCGCCCGGTCGCTCGCCGTCCGGCTCTCGCATCTCGAGCGCGAGCGGGGCGGCGGCGTGGGCGCCCGGACCGCCGTTCCCGCCGCGCCGCGTTCCACGGAGCTGCCGGCGCGACCCACGACGCTGCCCGCCCCGGTCGTGCGCGTTCGGCCGCAGGACATCGCGTTTCTCGCCGCGGGAGACGAACGGGACGACCGGGCGAGCAGTCTGCCGGCGCCCGACGCGGTGCAGCTCCTGGCGCAGATCGTCGCCGAGGCGCTGGCGTTCGGCGCGAGCGACGTGCACGTCGAGGCCGACCGCCACGAGCTCGTGGTGCGCTACCGCATCGAGGGGTCGCTGCGGCGCAGCGAATGGAAGGCGCCGCGCGCCGCCCTGCGGCCGCTCGTCTCCCGCATCAAGGTGCTGGCCGGACTCGACGTGGCCGAGTCGCGGCTGCCCCAGAACGGCCGGATCGGCGTCACCGCCGGCTCCCGCGAGCTCGACCTGCGCGTGGCGACGATTCCCGCGCGGCTCGGCGAGAAGGTCGCCCTGCGGATCCTGGACACCGCCACCGCGATCCAGCCGCTGGGACAGATCATCGTCGCCGACAAGATGGCGGTGGCGCTGCGCAAGTGCCTGTTCCGCCCCTACGGCGCCGTCATCCTCACCGGCCCCACCGGCTCCGGCAAGACCACCACGCTCTACTCGGCCCTCGCCGAACGGACCTCGCAGGGCGTGCAGCTGAACGTGATGACCGCCGAGGACCCGGTCGAGTACTCGCTGCCGGGCGTGACCCAGGTCCAGATCCACGAGGCCGCCGGGTTGACCTATCCCGAGGTGCTGCGCGCGTTCCTGCGCCAGGACCCCGACATCCTGGTCATCGGCGAGACCCGCGACGCCGCCACCGCCCGCATCGCCCTCGAAGCGGCCCTCACCGGACACCTCGTGCTGACCACCATGCACACCAACGACGCGATGTCGGCCGTCGTCCGGCTGCGCGAGATGGGGATGGAGCCGTTCCTCGTCTCCAACGCCCTCCTCGCGGTCGTCGCCCAACGCCTCGTCCGGCGGCTGTGCCCCGCCTGCCGCAAGCCCGGCACCTACCCGCCCGCCGTGCTGGAGACCCTCGCCGCCGTCGGCGCCCTGCGACCGGGCGACGAGGCTTCGCTGTTCGACGCCGTCGGCTGCGAGCAGTGCGGCGGGTCCGGTTTCCGCGGCCGGGTCGGCGTGTTCGAGATGCTCCTCTTCGACGAGCGGGTCCGCCAGGCGGTGGCCGAAGATCGGCCGCTCGCCTCCCTCCGCCCCGCCCTCGAGGGCACCGGCTTCGTCTCCCTCGGGCGCTACGCCGCCTACCTGCTCAAGGCGGGCCTCACCGTCCCGGGCGAGGTTCTGCGCGCGGTGCGCGTCGAACAGCAGATCCCGGGGTAGACGTCCGCCGTCCCGCGGCGCCGTTTTCGGGGGGCCGTCCCGCTTGTTCCCGCCGGACGCCTTGGATAGCATCGTGCCATGCGGAAACAGCAGGTGTCCTTGCGGCGTCGTTCCTCCTCGGGGTCGGCCGGATGCTCCGCGCGTTCCGTGCGACGGGCGCCGTCGGTGGCGAAGACGGGCGCGCTCGCCGTGCTGCTCGTCGCGACGGTTCTCCTCGGCGCGCCCCCGGCGTCCGCCCAGTGGACGACGATCTCCCCGGGGGTCGAGTACGCGGAGTTCTCCGAGCCGGGGCCCAACCGGGCGTACGTGGTGCGGGTCGCCCGAGGCGCGGCCGGCGTGACGCTGGACACGATGATCGCCCAGGGGACGCTGTCCGCGGGGCGCGAGACGGTCTCGGGGATGGTCGCGCGGCACGACGACGCGCTGACCTGGTGGGGCCGGGCCTGGGGCGGACGGTACGAGATCCTGGCGGCGATCAACGGGTCGTTCTTCGACCTGACGACCGGCGTGCCCGAGGGAGGCATGGTGGTCGGCGGGACGTACGCCAAGCGGTTTCCGCACCTGAGCGGCGGCAGCGGGATGGTGTGGAAGCTCGACGGCAGCGCGTTCCTCGGCGGTTGCGTCAGTCACCCCGACGACCGCAACTACGTCACCTGGGCCGACGGGACGACCCAGACGATCGACGACATCAACGGCCCTCGCGGCGACGGCGACCTCGTGCTCTACACGATCCATCGGGCCGCCGACACCGGCACGTCGGGCGGCGGAATCGAGATCGATGTGGCGCTCGACATGCCGCTGCTGATCCGCCCGCAACCGTCGGCGGTGGAGGGACGGATCGTCGCCGTGCGCGACGGGTCGGGGTCGACCCCGGTGCTGTTCGACCACGTGATCCTCTCGGCCGCGGGCGACGCGGCGGACACCGCGCGCGCCCGCGCCCGGGTCGGCGATACGGTCCGCATCACGCAGGAGCTGCGCAACTACGCCCGCTCGTGCGCCGACCCGCAGGCGGGCGACTGGACGCACGCCTTCGCGGCGCTCGGCGCCTGGCCGCCGATCGTCGAGAACGGAACGATTCCGTGCCCCGACGGCGGCAGCAGTTTCTGCTCGAACGTCGCCTGGACCTCGACCTACCGGCCCCGCACCGCCACCGCCGTCAACGACTCGTACGTGTACCTCGTCGTCGTCGACGGCGACGGAATGGGCGGCATGGTCGGGATGAACTTCCGGCAGCTCGCCGAGTTCTGCGTGAACCGTCTCGGCGCCACCTGGGCCGTCAGCCACGACGGGGGCGGTTCGTCCACGATCTGGGTCGATGGGTCGGTCCGCAACCGCCCGTCCGACGGCGCCGAGCGTCCCGTGGCCAACGGACTGTTCGTCGCGCGCGTCCTGCCCCCCGACTTCTCGACGGTCCTGGGCACCGACGACACCGTGGAGACGACCGGCGCGACGGAACTGCGGCAGGGACCGGGCACGCAGTTCCCCGTGCGGACCACCCTGTCCGCCGGCCAGGCCGGCATCGTCCGCGCCCATCCCGCCAACGGAGCGCTTGCCCGCGGCCATCACTGGTGGCTGTGCGAGTTCTCCGGCACGCCGGGCTGGGTCGCCGAGGATTCCCTGCGACGTACCGGCGGGCCGGGGCCGGACGCCGACGCCGATGCCGACGCGGGCGCGGAGGCCGACACGGGCGCGGACGCCGATGCCGACGCGGGCGCGGACGCCACCGCGGACGTTCCTGCAGAGACGGCAGCCGACGCGGACGCGCCGGGACGCGATGCGATTCCGGAAGGAGGCGTCTGGATCTACCAGGAAGAGGGCTGCGGCTGCCGCGCCGCCGGCCGGGCGGGCACCGGCGGCCTCTTCGCGACGCTCGCGCTGCTGGGCCTGCTCGCGGCGCCCGCCGCGCTCCTCCGCCGGGTTCGTCCCCGATCTCGCGCCGCGCACGTCGGGCCGGAAGCCGGCGCTCCCGCCGCGGCGGAACCGTGCCCCTGCGTGCGCGACGTCCCGGACCCGGGCCGCCGCAGCCCGGATTCCGAGAGGTCGAAGACGGTCTTGCAGGACTTCTCGCCTCCCGCCTAGAGTCGGGTCCGGTTTGCGGCGGCGCCGATCCCCGCGTGGATCCCGGGACGGCGATGCGCACCCGCGCCGAGGAGGACGCATGAGGCTCAGGGAGTTCGGACTGGTCGTCGGATGGATCGTTGCGTGCGGCGCCGCCTGCAAGAAGAAGGACGGCGGCCAGGAGGACGCCGGGGGGACCCCGACGGCCGAGTCGCCGGGGGGAGACGGCCCGGCCCCGGTCGCGGCCGCCGCGGGCCTCGAGTTCGAGCCGCAGGCGCTGGAGTTCGTCTACCAGCAGTTCGCCGACAGCCGGAAGATGCTCTTCCGGATCCAGGCGCAGGTCCCGAAGGGTTGGCAGATGATGACCGAGGGCGAGTCGGCGAAGAGGATGAACACCTTCATGCCCGCCCCCAAGGAAGGCGAGACGCCCAACCTGTTCACCAGCTCCTCGTTCACCATCTCGCCGACCTGTAACGGACCGTGCCAGGCGGCCAAGCTGCCCGAGCAGATGGGCGCGCTGGGGAAGGCCCGCCAGGAAACCCACGGGCCGCAGGCGAAGCTGCTCCAGGACGGCGAGGTCCGGCCCGGCGTGCTCGCCTTCGTCGTGGAGTACCCCGGCGCCCGGGAAGGCGAGAAGAACTACCACCTCGGTGCGAGCCACCTGCTCCCCGGCCAGGACTACGCGGTGCTCTGCGAGGCGTTGCTGCAGGGCGAGCAGGCCGCGCGATGGGAGGCGATCCGCGACGCGTGCATCGGCCTCCAGATCACGTCCATCGACCCGCGGGTCGGCGAGGAACGCGCCAAGCAGGAGCGGGACAACCTGGCGAAGTGCCCCGCGTCCTCGAGCCTGAAGTACACGGCCAAGGAGCCGGACCCCGCGCGGGACCCGGCGTTCGAGTCGGTCCCCTCGACGATCGCCGTCGTCTCCCAGCCCGGCAGTCTGCTCGTGTACCTCTCCGGCGTGCCGATGGCGAGCCGACAGGAGTTCACGGAGAAGGAACTGCAGCCGAACGAGGGGGTGCTGAACCTGTCCCTGTGGTACAACGGCGGCGAGGGCGAGGTGTTGAGCGGCACGTACGCGATGACGGGCGAGGGGCCGCTGCTGTTCAGCGCGGGCGTGCGGATCGCGGGGGGGACGACGCTGTCGGTGAGTTCCGGCGAGGCGAGCCGTCTGGAGGTGATCGCGCGGACGCCCGAGAGGATCTGCGGCCGGCTCCATCTCGAGGACAGCTGGCGGACGATCACCGGCGAGTTCGTCGCCGACATCGTCCCGGCGCGCTGAGGCGCCCGGACCGCCGGCGGAGGGAGGATGGCGATGCCCACGATGATCCGATGGCTGCGGCGCGGCTGGCCGGTCCTGCTCGCCGGTGCGCTGGCCGGCGGCTGCAACGCCAACGGGAACGGAGCGGATTCCGCGCTCGACGCCGTGGCCGACGACGCCGCGCGCGACGCGGCGGAGACCGGCCCGGAGGTCGAGGTCGCGCCGGACGCGGAGGATTCCTTCGACGCGGCCGACGGCGCGGACGTCCCGCCGCCGGACGTCCACGGACGGCTCGAGACGGGCGGGGAGCTGCCGATCCTCTACCTGTGGGGCACGCGCGAGGAGATCGGCTACGCCGAGGGCGCCCTGCTCTGCGGACACATCACGCGCTTCTTCACGCGCTACGTCCTCGACCACGCCGTGCGCAACTCGGGCTACGACTACGCGACGGTCTCGGCGCTGGTCCGCCTGATGCATCGGTTTCCCGAGGGCGACCTGGCGGAGTTGGAGGCGATGATCCGCGGGATGCGCGACCACTGTCCTCCGGCCGACCGGATCATCGAGAGCGAGAACCTGGAGCCGTCGGCCGGGGGCCGGCGGGAGATCACGGTCGAGGACCTCGAGGTCGGCCACGCGCTCCCCGACTTCCTCTGCTCGTCGCTGACCGCCTGGGGCGCGGCCTCCGCCACCGGCAACACGATCCACGCCCGGAACCTCGACTTTCTCTACGACCCCGGCGGCGTGTTCCTGGACGAGCACCTGATCAAGGTCTACGACTCGCGGGACGAAGGCGCGCGCTTCCTCTCCGTGGCCGTGCCGGGGCTGGCCGGCTGCATCTCGTGCTTCGGGGAGGACGGAACCGGCGTGACGATCCACAACGCGGACGGTCCGGAGACGCTCGACGACCGGGTGCCGCGCATCCTCACGGCGCGCGCCGCGCTGGTCGCCGCGCTGACCGCCGCGGGCGACCCCGTGGACGCCGCCGAGGCGGTCGTGGAGGCGTGCCCGCAGCAGATGGGGGACAACTTCCACTTCTCGTTCCCCTGCCCCGCGGCCGGCTGCACCGGCGGCGTGGTCTTCGAGCTGGACGGCGATTCGTCCCACCCGGACGGCCAGGTGACCGTGCGGCGCGCCGGGGAATTCACCGGCGGCGTCGCCTCCCCGGATGCGATCGCCTGCACGAACCACTACCTCAAGCGCGCCGCGCCGGCCCCGGACGGCCGTTCGACCTACGTCCGGCTCCAGACCCTCGCCGACGCGCTCAACGCCGCCGCGGAACACGGCGGGATCGATGTGGCCGGAGCCCTGGCGGCGATGGCCGCGACCGCCCAGCAGACCTCGAGCATCCTCACGGTGCACACCACGATCATGGACCACGCGTCCTCGACGCTCCGCGTCTACGTCGCCGAGTCGGTCGCGGCGACCTCGCCGAACGACCCGACGCCCGCGGTGCTCCACCTGCCGACGCTGTTCGCCGGCCTGCCCTAGCGGCTCGCCGCCGCCTCCCCCCGCGCCGCAGGGCCTCCCGGCGCCGGACTACTTGGAAGACCGCACGGAGGCCCCGCAGTGGGGGCAGCGGAGCAGCTCCATGGCGAACGGACCGCCGCAGTACCCGCACCAGACGCGACCGGCGATGCTGGCCGGATCGATCTTCGCCAGCTCGGGGTAGAACTGCTCGAGCTCGGCGGAACTCATGCGGTCGGTCTCGAGCGCGGGGGACCAGACGACCTCGAGGGCCACGATCTCGTCGGGGGTGAGGGTGCCGCGATCCCCGAGGGCCTCGCGGATGTCCCGCGCGTTGCGGACGTCGGACACGGGGGCGACGTCGCGCCGCGCGACGACGATCAGCGTGACGACGGCCGTGCCGGGACCTTCGTCGGCCCGCGGTGCGGGCATCTCCGCGGACTGCTCGACGATGTCACCTCCGGCGTTGCGAACCACCTCGCGCCGGAAGCGCGCCCGGGCCTCCTGCCCCGCGGCGCGATAGAGACGTTCGGCGTCCTCCCGGCCGAGCCGGCTCTCCTGGCGGTACGCGGCGTAGAGCCACCCGGTCTCGGCGCGACGGAGGGCCAGGGTGGTCTCGCCGAGGAGGCGGGCACGGCCTTCGCGCGACGCCGGGTCGCCCTCACGGGCCAGGCGCGCCAGCTGCGTCTGGACCCCGGCGCGGACGTGCCAATCGAGGCCGATCTGGAGGACGCTGAAGTGGAGGTCGCGACGGCGGTCGCCGTCGGAGGATCGGCCGCGCTTCCACGGGCGGCGGCCGGCAGATCCGCGCCCGCGCCGCGCACGGCGCAGAGCCGCGGAAACGAGGATCACGATCAGCACGGCGGGCAGGCCGACGGCGAAGAACAGGGTGCCGGCCCGGCCGGCGCACGCTCCGCCCGACGCCTCCGACGTGTCGTTCCAGGGATCACCGACTCCGTAGCTGCTGTTGTCCCACCACGAGGACTCGCCGCCCCCGGAAGAAGACGACGAGGAGTCGTCGAGGGACGGGCCGAGGTCGTCGTCGAACGACGAGGAGAAGTCGTCGCCGGCGAAACTCCCCCCGGACTCCTGGGCGGACGCGACGGCGGACGCGGCGAAGACCGCGGCGATCAGGAACCCGAACAGGAGCCGCGGCGGCGCGGGGACGGTCATGGCGCATCCTCATTGGACTCCGCACGGAGGAGCTGCGTCAAGGAAGTCGATGCCGCCGTCGGCGGGTCGCTCGGGATCGGGCCGTCCCGAATCCCAAACAGCAACAGCACTCCCCCTCGGGAGTGCCCGTTCCAACGAGGTCGCGGTGGGGTTCAGGCGGGCCGATCCAGGACGCGGCGCAGCGCCTTCGCCAGATCGTTCACCGTGAACGGTTTCTGCAGGAAATCGATCCCCCTCTCCAGGATGCCGTGGTGGGCGATCACGTTGTCGGTGTAGCCCGAGATGTACAGGACCCGCAACGCGGGGCGACTCGCCCGCAGCTCGCCGTAGAGCGCCTTGCCGTTTCCGTCGGGCAGGATCACGTCGGTCAGCAGCAGGTCGAACGACCCACCTGCCGCCAGACCGCGGGCCTCTGCCAGGCTCGCGGCGGCCTGCGCGCGATACCCGAGCTGTTGCAGGGCCCGCAGCGTGAAGGCACGCACCGCCGGCGAATCCTCGACGAGCAGCACGGCCTCGTCGCCCTCCTCGGCCCGCGCGGCCGGTTCGACGCCCTCCGGCCCGGGGTGCTCGTCGGTGACCGGCAGGTAGATCTTGAAGGTGCTGCCGACCCCCGGCTCCGAATACACGTTGATGAACCCGCGGTTCTGCCGGACGATGCCGTACACCGTCGAGAGCCCCAGCCCCGACCCGCGCCCCCGGCCCTTCGTCGTGAAGAAGGGCTCGAACAGGTGCGCCTGCACCTCCGGCGGCATGCCGCAGCCCGTGTCGCTCACGGCCAGCCGGACGAACCGGCCTGGCTTGGCGTCGGCGTGCAGGCGGGCGTACTCCGCATCAATGACCACCGTCGACGTCTCGATCGTGAGCGTTCCGCCCTCCGGCATGGCGTCGCGCGCGTTCACCGTCAGGTTCATCAGGATCTGCTCGATCTGGTGGGCGTCGCACAGCACGGGCGGCAGGTTCCCGGCCGGCAGGATCTCGACCCGGACGTCCTCCCCGATCAACCGCCGCAGCAGATACGCCGACCGCTCGATCGTGCGGTCGAGGTCGAGCGGCTTCGGATCGATCACCTGGCGCCGCGAGAAAGCCAGGAGCTGCTGGGTGAGGGAGGCCGCCTGCCGGGCCGCGTCGAGGATCTCCGCCAGTTCGACCGCCCACGGATGGGTCTGCGGCATCTCGCAGCGCAGCATGTCGGCCCGACCCACAATGACGGTCAAGAGGTTGTTGAAGTCGTGGGCCACTCCGCCGGCCAGCCGTCCCACGGCCTCCATCTTCTGCGACTGGGCGAGCTGTTCGGCCAGCCCGCGCGCCTCGTCCTCGGCGCGCCGCTGGGCCGTGATGTCGCGCACGTATTCGATCACCCCCGTCAGCGCCCCGCTCTCGATATCGATCAACGGGAAGGAGTACAGGTCGAGCCAACCCACGACTCGACCCCCCTCCCCCGTCAGCGGCACCGTCTCCCGCGCCGCACCGCCGTGTTCGAGGGTCTGCCGGGTGGGACAGACCTCGCAACCGCGGTCGCGCTGGTGGTAGGCCTCGAAACAGCGCTTGCCGACCAGCGGCAGCGCGTGCCGGTACCACCGCTCCATCACCGGGTTGACCATCAGGATGCGGTAGTCGCGGTCCAGGATGCTGATGCCGTCCTGGATGCTGGCGAAGATGCTCTGCAACAACCGCGTGTCGGCTTCCAGGTCCCGCCGGGCCGTCCCGTCGCCCATCTCCAGACTCCCTCTCCTCATCGCGCGCCCGGCCGCGGGCCGGCCGCGCGCCCGGCAGGCGCCGTCGAATCGCACCCCGGGATGCGCCGTCCCGCCAAGTCGTTCCCGCCGGTTTCCACGGGCCGGAAGATACCGTTCGCACCGCGGGGTGACAAGCCGGGAACCGCATCCGCCCGCTCTCATCGCAACCGCAGGCAGTACCGGCACTCGTGGAGCGTGCGGCCGACGGCCCAGGCCAGAGAACGACAGCCGCCGCGGCAGATGCGCGCGAAGGGACAGGCGCGGCACGCCCCGGTCAGATCCTCCACCCGGAACCGACGATTGTACGGGAAGGCGTCCGGGTCGGCCCAGAGCGAGGCGAGGCTGCGCCGCCGCAGGCTCCCTTCGTCGAACTCCGGCGGCAGCGAGAGACACCCCCGCACCGTGCCGTCCGACGTCAACCCCAGCACGCGGAGCCCCGCCTGACACCCGGCGAAGAACCGGTCGGGCGGGTCGGCCGCCGATCGCAGCCGCGGTTCGTCGCGCGTCATCCACCCGACGTTGTCCGCCAGGTAGGCCGGCACCGCCCGGCGCGCCCGCGCCACCAGCACGAACGCGGCCAGCGCCGGCAGTTCGGCGGGCGACGGCACCAGCTCGCGGTGCTCCGCGCAGCGCCCGTGGGGCATCGTGAGCTGCAACTGCCATCCCTGCACCCCGGCCGCCGCCAGGGCCGATTCCAGCTCCGCCAGCCGCGGCAGGACCGGGCGCGTCACCTGCGTCGAGACCCCGACCGGCAACCCCGCCTCCCGCAGGATCCGAATCGTCGCGATCGCGCGGGCGAACCCCCCGTCGACGCCGCGCAGCTCGTCGTGCACGTCGGCCGGACCATCGAGGCTCAAGGTGACCGACCGCAGGCCGGCCTCGACCGCCGCACGCGCGGCGCGGGCATCCCAGCCGAGGCCGTTCGAGATCATCGCCACCCGCACGCCACGGTCCGCCAGCCGTCGGGCCAGCACCGGCCAGTCGTCGCGCAACAACGGCTCGCCCCCCGACAGCGTCACCTCGCGCGTGCCGAGCGCCGCGAGCTGGTCGCAGACGTCCAGGGCCTCCGCCGCGTCCAGTTCTCGCTCCCGCGCCCGACCCGCCGCCGAGCCGCAGTGGACGCAGCGCGCGTCGCAGGCCAGCGTCACCTCCCAGACGCAGTCGTGCAATGCACGGGCCGGGGGCGGCGAGGAAGCCACGGGCGCGCCTACAGCGAAACGCCCTTGTAGACGGGCACCATCCGATCGGACGGGACCGGCCGGAAGCCGCCCGCGTCGTCCGGCGGGGCCGGCGCGGCATCGCCCGGCGGCTCGGAACCTCCGTCGCCGGACGACTCGGGACCGGAACCCGCATCACCCCCGGGCGCCGTCCCGGACGCCTCGACGTGGCAGACGGCGCCGGGTTGGAGCAGCGCTTCGAGCGCCGCGGCGATCTCCGCGGCCGACTTGTCGCGGAACAACGCCTCGAGGTCCGTCCGCCTCGACGGGTCGAGTCCGGCGAAGCAGGACGACAGCGACGCCCGGGTGTCGTCCGGCAGGCGCGCGGCGGCAAGTTGCTCCTCGAGCGATGCGGCGGCCGCGGGAGGAGCCGGCGGGGGGGCATCGGCCGCGGTGGCCGGCGGGACGTGCTCGTTGCGGCACGCACCGGCCAGCAGCAGGAGGCAGGCGACGAGCGGCGCGCCGAGTTTCGCCATCCCGCGTCGCGCGGCTCCGCCCCCCGCGGGCCACTCTTCGGACGCCGCCAGCGCCTCCCGCAGCTCGGCCACCAGCGCCGCCGCCCGTTCCCCGGCCAGCGGGTCCGCCGCCGGATGCGCGAGCCGGTCCCCGCCCTCCGCCGCCACGACGTCCCGCTCCAGATCGGCCAGCAGCAGCGCGAGCCGCGCCCAGAGCGCGGCGTCGTCGCGGCGACGGCGCAGCGTCGTCCACAGGGCGTCCAGTACCGCCTCGCGGCTCGCCCAGGCCGGGATCGGGACCGCCGCCTGCTCGAGGAACCCGCGCACGCGCTGGATCGTCGTCGGCCTCAGGTACGGTGTCGTCGCCATCCCGCTTCCTCCGTTCTCCCGCGGGAGCCTACGTCCGGTCCCGCCGTCCGGGCAACAACTCCGCTGCCGCTCCGCATCGCTTCCCGGAACGGGCCGCGGCTTGGCCGCCCGACGTCCCTATTCGAGATACCCCAGGGCCTTGAGTCGCTCGGCGGTCCGGGCCGACTCCGCCGCGTCGAACTCGCCCACCACCGCCCGCCGCGCCTCGGCCCGCAGCCGCTCGACGAGCGCCGCCGGCGGTTCGCCGCTCCGCCGTTCCGCGACCGTCGCGGTTCCGGAGGGTTGCGCCTCGAGTTCGAAGAAATCGAATGCATCCCGGCCGACGTCCCACACGAGCCGCTGCCGGGGCTTCGTCAGCGCGTACCCGGTCCACAGGTCCGACGGCGACCCGGGCGTCTCGAGCCGCGTCACGAAGTCGGCGTTCCGCACCGACACCGCGTCCGCCGCGACCGCCGGCGCCCCCTCGCGGACCGAGCGGGCGAGAGAGGCGCCATCGATGTCGGGGGGCAGCGCGCCGAGGTCGAGCAGTTCGGCGAGCGTCGGTGCGAGGTCGACGGTGCGGACGATTCCCTCGATGCGCCGTGCCGGACCGCCGCGCGGCGGTCGCACGAGGATCGGCACACGCAGCACCTCCTCGGCCAGGTCGTTGCCGTGCAGGTCGAACACCTGGCGCACCCCGTCGGTCCCGGAACGTTCGCCCCACGACTCGCCGTGATCGGCGGCGATCACGACCCAGGTCCGGTCGAGGTCGACCGCCTCGAGCACGCGCGGCAGCCACGACTCGGAAAACCGCTCGACCGCGTGCCGGTACAGGCGCTTGACCCCTTCGCGCTCCCGCGGCCCGGCGCACAGGGCGGAGAGCACGACGTCGGTCGCCTTGCGCCAGCGGCGCGTGTCGAGCGGCCACATCAGGTAGGGGATATGGGTCCACCAGTAGTGGACGAAGGCGAAGTACGGCCGGTCGCGGTGTTCCCGCAGCCAGGCCAGCAGGCGGCCGGTGTCCTGGGAGCTGCCGGCGACGCGGGCGGCGGGAACGCGGGAGAAGAGGAACTGCGGGTCGAAGGGGAACGAGGCCACCACGCGGCCGGCGCGCGCCGCCAGGTCGAACAGCGTCTCGCGCCCGGCGGGCCAGGGCTGCTCCCAGCGGGCCAAGCCGAGACGGTGGGGATAGACGCCGGTGAGCATCGCGGCGAGCGACGGCAGCGTCCACGCGGCGGCGCTCACGGCGCGCGGAAACAGCGTCCCCTGCTCCGCCAGACGGTCGACGGTCGGCGTCCGGCACGGCCCGCCGCAACAGCCGAGGACGTCGGCGCACACCGAGTCGGCGACGATCCAGAGCAGGCTCATCGGCGCCCCGGGACGCGCTGGAGGCAGAACGGGTTGTCGAAGATCGTGCCGGTCACCGACCAGGCCATCGTGCGGCATCCGCCCCGGCAGATCCGCCGCAGCGCGCAGGCGATGCAACCGCCCACCAGCTGTTCCTCGCGCCACTCCGTGTTGTAGGCGAAGCGCGAGCGGTCCTCCCAGATCGTCCGGAACGACTCGCGCCGCACGTTGCCGGCCGAGAAGGCGCGCGGGTGGGATGGACAACCCTTGACCTCGCCGTCCGAACAGATGCCGACCGTGCGGATTCCGGCGGTGCAGCCGGTCCAGAACCCGGCGCGCCCGTCCGGGAGCCGGCGCAGCGTCGCCTCCTCCCGCCCGTAGTAGCCCAGGTTGTCGGCGACCCGGATCGGCACCCGGCCGTCGCGAATCAGCTCCGCGACGTCGTGCTCGAGCTGCGCCAGGTCCGCCGGGTCGATCAGATACCGCTCGGTATGCTCGAGCAGCCGGCCGAGCGGCATGCAGATCTGGAGCTGCCAGGCGGCGACACGGCGCGACGCGAGGCATTCGTGGAGCTCGCGCAGCCGGCCCGCGTTCCGGCGGTGCAGCTGCGTGATCACCGCCAGGTCCAGCGGCGACGCGCCGACGAGGTCGATGGCGCGGAGCGCCCGGTCGTAGACCGAACCGAGACCCGCCGTCGCCGGCCGCCGGATGTCGTCGTGCACCTCCCGCTCCCCGTCCAGCGACACCCCGACCCCCGACACGCCGGCCTCCCGCATCCGCGCG
>JAAZOP010000572.1 GCA_012797735.1 Myxococcales bacterium | reverse complement strand
CGCCGCGGTTCCGACGAGCTGCTGCTGTGCGGCGGCGGGGCGGCGCGGCTGGCGGAGACGAGCGTCGTGCGGGATGCGGAGCTCCTGGTCGCCGTCGAGGCCGAGGAACCTCGCCCGGGGCCGGGCGATCGCCCTCCCCTGCCGCTGGTCCGGCTCGCGTCGGCGGTGGAGCCCGAGTGGCTGCTCGACCTGATGCCCGAGCGGCTTGCGGAGCGGACGGAGGTGCGGTTCGACGCGCGGGCCGGGCGGGTCGAGGAGATTTCGACGCTATCGTGGGACGGGCTGGTGTTGCACGAGAGCCGGAAGCCGGCGACGGGTCCGGAGGCGGAGCGGGTGTTGGCCGAGGCGGCGCAGGCGGCAGGTCCGGCGGCGTTCTGCGACCCGGAGGAGTTGGCGGCGTGGCGGGCGCGGGTGGCGTTCGCGGCCCGCTACCTCGAGGATCTCCCGCCGGTCGACGACGACGCGGTCCGGGCGGCGCTGGCCGAATTGTGCCGCGGCCGGCGGAGTCTCGGCGAACTGCGATCGGCCGAAGGCGGGGGGCTCGTCGGCTGGCTCCGCGCGCGGCTCGAGCCGCGGCAGCGGGCGGCGGTGGAGCGACTGGCGCCGGAGCGGGTCGAGGTGAACGGCCGGCGGCTGCGGGTGATGTGGGAGCCGGGGCGGGAGCCGTGGGTCGAGTCGCGGCTGCAGGATTTCTTCGGACTGGCGGAAGGCCCGCGGGTCGGCGACGGCCGGGTGCCGCTCGTGCTGCATCTGCTGGCGCCGAGCCGCCGGCCGGTGCAGGTGACGACGGACCTGGCCGGGTTCTGGGAGCGCCACTACCCGAAGGTGCGGCGGGAGCTGATGCGTCGCTACCCGAAGCACGCCTGGCCGGAGAACCCCCGGACGGCCGGCGGCACCGCTACTCGAAGCAGGCGCACATCCTGACGACCTCCGCCGCGGCACCCGGATAGTGCGCGTCGCATGTGGTCGGAAAGGCGTTGGACCAGTAGGTCCAGGAACGCCAAGCGAAGTGGCAGCCGAGGTCGTTGTTGCTCCAGTTCTGGTGGAAGTAGGCGCCGAAGCCGAGGGCTTCCAGCACGGCGACGCAGTTGGCGTCACTGCCGCCGGAGCCGGCGAATTCGCGGGTGCCGGCAAGGTCGCAGCCGCCGTGCGCGGCACAGGCGGACGTGCAGCTCTCGTTGACACCGCCCGCGTACCAGCAGAAACCGCCGACGCGAACGCCGCCGCAGGCCGGCTCGATCTCGAGCGGAGCGTCCTCCGGCCCGACATCTGCCGGAGCCGCCTCGTCGGCCGCATCCGCGGCGTCCTCCCTCGAAGCGTCCTCGCCGGAAGAAGCATCGTGGGTCCCGTCCAGTTCCGCGTCCGGGGAGACGTCGTCGCCGGTCGCCGCGTCCTCAGGCGGGACGTCCGGCGGCATCTCGTCGGGCAGGTCCTCGGGCGCGAACTCGGCGTCCGCCCCGGTCTCGGCGTCGAAGCGCGCGTCGGCGTCGGCCGCGACCTCTCCACCCGCGCCGTCGTCGCGGGAGGGAAGATCGACCGGAGCGTCCGGTTCGCCGAGGCCGCCGCTGTGGAGCGAGCAGGCCGGCAGATCCGCAATGCACATCCCGACGAGACAAGGGAGCAGACGACGGGACACCCTGGTGAACCTCCGCAGACGACAGCTTGGGCCGGACCCTGGCGCTCGTCAAGCGGACCGTGGCATCTCCTGGACGCGGGTCGCTCGGGGGCCGGTCGGCTGGAGGGCCCGGATTGACGACCGAACGGGGACCGGCCATGCTTTCGATCGATGGGGACGACGGGGCGGTCGGATGCCGGCGGGCGAGGGCGGCTGGGAGAGCGCCGAGCGGTAGCGGCGTGGATCGCAGTTCTGGCGGCGACCGGGATTGGATGCGGAGGCGGCGGGGACGACGGCGACGCGCGCGACGGCGGGACCGACGGCGGCCTCGACGGGACGGCGGACCTGGACGCGGCGGACGGCACGGAGGTCGGGCCGGACGGAGCAGCGGACGAGGCGGCGGCGGAACCCGGGGTCGATGCGCCCGTGGAGTCAGGGGATGCAGGCGACGAGGACGGGGACGGCGGCGACGGGCCGCCGCCTCCGGGCGTCGGTTTCTGGCACACGGCGGAGCATCTCCGGTTCATGCGCGAGCACGCCGGCGAGGAACCGTGGCGGGAGGCGCTCGACGCGGTGCTGGCCGAGGCGACCGGGTCACTGTCGCGCGTACCGGCGGCGATCGCGGACTTCGACGTTCCGCCGTACTACTCGGACCCCGAGGGGCACGACGCGGCGAAGGCGGCGCTCTCCGACGACGGATACGCCGCGTATGCTCTGGCCCTGGGCTTCCAGCTCGGGCCGGAGCCTGCGGTGCGGGAAGCGTTCGCGGCGAAGGCGGCGGAGATCCTCGATGCCTGGGCGACCGTGAACCGCAGCGTCTCCGGCGGGGACGGCGACCTGGTGATGGTGTACAAGGGCGTCCACCTGCTCTACGCGGCGGACCTGCTGGCCGGGTGGCCCGGATGGGCGCCGGACGGCCCGGCCCGGTTCCGCGCCTGGGTGGCGGCGGTGTTCCGGGCGAGCGCGGAGCGGAAGCGCGAGGCGGTGAACAACCACGGCGCTTGGGGCACCTTCGGAGCGATCGCGGCGGCGGCGCTGCTGGGGGACGCGCCCGGGGTGGCGGCGGAGATCGAGCGGGCGAAGGAGCGCATCCGCGACTCCATCGACGAGAACGGCGAGCTGCCCGAGGAGAACAAGCGGACCAACAGCGGCATGTGGTACACGTACTTCGCCCTGGCGCCGCTCGCGGGCACCGCGTGGGTCGCGCGGAACGTGACGGGCGAGGATCTGTTCGGCTGGGCCGCCCCGAACGGCCGCACGCTGTTCCTGGCGCTCGAGCGGCTGTTCTACTGGTGTCTCCATCCCGAGGAGTGGCCGTATCCGCTGCCGGAAGGGTTGGCCGGGGATCTGTGGCGGCTGATGTACCCGTGCGCCGACGAGGTCGAGTTGCCGACGGTGGAGTCGTGGCCGGGCAACCTGTTCGAGATCATGTCGGCGGAGTACGACGTGGACGCGTGGGCGGAGTGGGTGTCGGGCCATCGTCCCCAGCGGGGCTGGCACGTCTGGATCTACCCGACGTTGATGCGCGACGCGCCGTAGGAACGTCCCGGCCCGGGCGGCGCCGCGGCCACGACCGGCACGGGCGGGGTGCGCGCACCGCCCCGCCGCCGGGTTACGGCGCGACGGGGGGGAGCGTGCGGAGGATCTCGACGGCCTCGCGGCGGGCGCGCTCGGCGGTACGCGCGCTCTCCTCGGACCGGCGCGACAGGTCGTCGAGGCGCCGGCCCGCCTCGACCAGCGCCTCGGCCACCCCGGTCGCCACGTCCTCGTCGGCGCCCGAACCGGCGAGCGCCGCCAGGTCGGCGCGGTAGCGCGCGATCTCGCTCGAGACGGGGAGACAGGCGGACTGCAACTCCGCCGCCTCGGCCGCCGCCGCCTCGGCCGCGGCGAGCCGTTCGGCGGCGCGCCGCAGGACGTCGCGGGTCTCGCCCGGCAGCCGTTCGATCGCGGCCAGTTCCTCGACGACGGCGGCGGTCAGGGCGTCGGGGCCCCAGGCGCGCTGGAGACCTTCCTCGGTCGTGATCGCGTGCCGCAGCTCCTGGCCCGCCGGCAGCCAGACGCACGAGTGGTACTGCTCGGTGTCGTACTCGGTCGTCAGCAGCTCGACTTCGCCGCCCGTCACCCGCCCGTTCCGGAGGGGGTCGACGCGGATGCACATCCTGCGGTCGGTCGAGGCGTGACTGGTGAGGGTCCAGGTCTCGCGCGCCACGTGCAGATAGTGTTCCTCGAGGCGACCCGGCCCGCCGCCCTCGCGCTCGGGTCGCGGCTGGTTCCAGCGCACGATGCGGGTCTCGTCGGTGCTCCGGATCTCGTCGCATGCGGCAACGACGTCGAGGTCGGCGCCGTGGGGGAGGATGCGGGCGTCCCCGACGTACATGCGCGGGAGCCACGACTGGCCGGCGAAGCCGCCGTCGAACACGGCCAGCGGTCCCTCGCGCAGAGCGTAGCCCGAGTCGTTGCGCAGCCGGATGGCGGACAGGACGTTTCCCGTCCGGTCGGCCACGCTGATGCGCTCGGCGGAGATCGGCCCGTCGAGGACGGGGACGAGGGCCGATTCGTGGGCCCGGAGCGAGAGCGGTTCGGTGGCGCGGTAGGAGAGCAGTTCGCGGCGCTGCTCGGCGGCCGCCTGCGCCTCGGCGGCCAGTTCGCCGACCGCCAGCAGCGTGCTGGCGGCGGGGCCGCCGGACGAGCCGCCGCGGCCGAAGCCGACGCCGGACCCGCCGCCGCCGTAGCCGGTGCCCATCGTCCCGAAACCGCCGCCGCCGAAGCCGTAAATCTCGCTGCCCTCCGCGGCCATCTGGTCGACGTTGGTGCCGGCGAGTTGGGGCGCGGTCTCCAACCCCTCCTCGGCGGCGATCACCTCGCGGTAGCGGAAGCGCGGGGTGACGAACGGGAACAGGTACGAGTTCGGCCGCCCCTCGACCAGTTCGACGGCGACGTTGTTCCAGTCCTCGTCGGTGTCGTTGTGGACGAGCGCCCAGCCCTGGAGGCGCGCCCGGCGATCCTGGAAGACGAGGCGGTAGCTGACGCGCCAGACGGGGGCTTCGGCGAGGTAGCCGATGGCCAGATCGCCGCCTTCGCGGACGGAAACGCCGATCGTCTCCTGGGCCTCGCCGCGGCGCGTGGAGAGCGCGGCCACGGCGCGATCCATCGCGGTCTGGGCCGGACCGTCGGAGGGGCCGACCGATTCGATCTCGTCGAGATGGAACCAGCGGAGGGAGCCGGCCGCGGTGAGGAACACGAGCACGGGGAGTTCGACGGTGCCGGCCGCGGAGGTCGAGCCGTCCGGAGCGGCGGGGCGCGGTTCCTCCACGCGGGCGGTGCCGATCACGCGTCCGTCGAGCGTCTCGCCGCGGTTGGTGCGAAGGCGGGCCTGGAGGCCGGCGAGCGCTCCGAGGAGCGGCATGATCGATCCGTCCTGGGCGAACGCATCGACGGGCGCCGGCGACTCGGCGAGCGCCGCGGCGGGGGCGAGCACGCTGGGGAACGACAGCGCCCCGACGCGGGCGCCGTCGGTGGTGAGGACGACGAGGGTCATCAGGGCGTCGTCGAGGTGATTCTGGGGGACGAGCAGGGCGAGGTCGGCGTGGCGCTGCACCGGGCCGCGGCGCTCGAAGTACCCGACGCCCGACTCGTAGAGCACCACGCTGCGCAACGGCAGGACGCTCGGCCCCCGCTCGCCCCGCGCCGCCGCCGCCGGAACGGACCAGGCCGCGGCCAGGCCGGCCGCCAGGCACACCCCGACCCATCGCTCGCCCATCGCGCCCTCCTGTTCCGCGGCCGCGGGCCGCTGGCGCCTTGGTGGTCGCGGGCGGGCGGGAAGTTCCCGGCGGCGATCGGCTAGCCGCCGTGGGCCGGCAGGATGACTTCGATCACGTCGCCGTCCTCGGGGAAGGTGTCGTCGAGCGCCTCGCGGCGGACGTGGCGGCCGTTCCGTTCGACGAGCACATGGTCGGCGGGGTCGCCGCGCCGCCGGATGATCTCGCCGAGCGACAGGCCGTCGGGCCAGGTTTCCTCGAGGCCATCGATGCGGAGGCGCATGCGGCGGTGCTCCCGCCCCGGCCGCCGGCGGCCGGGGATGACGGAACGATCTACCCCGAACCGGCGGTTTCCGCTACATTCCGCCGCATGCTCTTGCCTCGTTTCGACGTGGTGGAACCCGAATCGGTCGCGGCGGCGCTGGAGGCGCTGGCGGATTCCGCCGCGCGCTCCCGCGCGGTGGCCGGCGGCACGGACGTCGTGCCGGACCTGAAGCGCGAGTACGACCGGCGGCTGCGTTTCCCCGCGCTGCCGGCGTTCCGGCCCGGACCGTTCCCGGAGCGGCTGGTGTCGCTGCTGCGGCTGTCCGAGTTGCGGGGGGTGCGGGTGGACGCCGGGGGGACGACCTGCGGCCCGTTGGCGACGATGAGCGAGCTGGCGGCGGACGGTCGTCTGGCCGGGCCGCTCGCGGCGCTGGCCGACGGGGCGGCGTCGGTCGGTTCGCCGCAGGTGCGCAACCGGGCGACGCTGGGGGGCAACCTGTGCAACGCCCGTCCGTGCGCCGACACGGCCCCGCCGGTCGTGGCGCTGGACGGGATGCTGACGCTGGCGTCGCGCGGGGGCCGGCGGGAGGTCCGCGCGCGGGATTTCTTCACCGGCCCGGGGCAGACGGTGCTGGCGCCGGGCGAGCTGCTGACGGCGGTGCGGTTTCCCCCGCAGCCGCCCGGCTGCGGCTCGGCGGCGCTGAAGCTGGGGGTGCGGCGGGCGTACGAGATCGCGATCGTCTCGGCGGCGGCCTGGGTGGCGCTGGAAGGGAACCGGGTGCGGTCGGCGCGGGTGGTGTTCGGCTCGGCCGCGCCGGTGCCGCTGTGGGTGGAGGCGACCGACCTGGCGGGGAAGGCGCCGGACGAGGCGGCGTTGCGGGCGGCCGCGCGGGCGGCGGCGGCGCAGACGAAGCCGATCGACGATTTCCGCGCGTCGGCGGCCTATCGGCGGCAGGCGGCCGAGGTGTTGGCGTTCCGCGTCCTGGAGCGCGCCGTGGCGCGCGCCCGCGGCGCGGCGTAGGGCCTGGAGCGGACGATGGCGGACGAGTTGCGGGTCATCCGGTTGCAGGTGAACGGACGGGAGCGGGTGGTGGCGGTCGCGCCGCACCGCACGTTGTTGCAGGTGCTGCGCGAGGACCTGGGGCTGACCGGCACGAAGGAGGGGTGTTCGGTCGGCGAGTGCGGGACGTGCACGGTGCTGCTGGACGGGCGGCCGGTCAACGCCTGCCTGGTGCTGGCGGTGACGGCGGTCGGCCACGCGATCGAAACGATCGAGGCATTGGGGGATGCGCGGCACCCGCACCCGATCCAGCAGGCGTTCGTGGCGGCCGGGGCGGTGCAGTGCGGGTTCTGCACGCCCGGCATGGTGTTGACGGCGAAGGCGTTCCTCGACGCGAACCCGGCGCCGACGGAGGCGGACGTGCGGCGCGCAATCTCGGGCAACCTGTGCCGGTGCACCGGCTACGAGAAGATCGTGCAGGCGATCCTCGACGCGGCGGCCGCGCGGGGGCGCGGCTGAGGGGAGCGGAGGGCGGCGATGGCCGAGACGAGAGTGCTGCGGACGCGGGCCGTCCGGATCGATGCCGCGGACAAGGCGGCGGGACGGGCCCTGTACACCGACGACCTGCGCTTCCCCGGAATGCTGCACGCGGCGCTGTTGCAGTCGCCGCACGCGCACGCGCGGATCCGGCGGATCGACGTCTCCCGGGCGCGCGCGATGCCGGGGGTGGTCGATGTGATCACGGCGGCGGAGGCGCCGTCGACGCCGTTCGGCGTCAGTCCGGCGCGCTACGACGAGACGATCTTCCCGGCGGACCGCGTGCGTTACGTGGGCGACGAGGTGGCGGCGGTGGCCGCGGAGGACGAGGAGACGGCGCTGCGGGCGCTCGGGGCGATCGAGGTGGACTACGAGCCTCTGCCCGCGGTGCTCGACGCGTTCGAGGCGTTGCGGCCGGGGGCGCCGCAGGTACACGAGAAGTACCCGAACAACGTGACGGGGGAGGTGCACGACGAGTTCGGCGACGTCGCGGCGGCGGAGGCGCAGGCGGAGGTCAAGGTCTCGGGGCGGCTGTGCAACCGGATGCAGGACGGCGCGTTCCTCGAGCCGCAGGCGTGCATCGCGCAGTACGACGCGCGCGGCTTCCTGACGCTGTGGAGTTCGACCCAGGCGCCCCACTACGTCCAGCGCACGCTGTCGATGGTGCTCGGGGTGCCGATCGGCAAGGTGCGGGTGGTCAAGCCGGCGGTGGGCGGCGGGTTCGGCCCGAAGGCGGCGTGCGGGACGCACGAACTGGCGACGTGCCTGCTGGCGATGCGGACGGGCCGGCCGGTGAAGCTGCGGTTCACGCGGGAGCAGGTATTCCTGCACTCGCGGTCCCGGCACCAGTTCTTCCACGAGATGGAGATCGGGGCGAAGCGTGACGGCACGCTCCTGTATCTCAAGCACAAGAACGTGATGGACGGCGGGGCGTATTCGAGCTTCGGCATCGCCACGGTCTACTACGCCGGCTCGCTGCTCGGGGCGCCGTACCGCCTGCCGAACATGCGCTACGACGGGTGGCGGGCGGCGACGAACAAGCCGGCATGCGGCGCCCAGCGCGGCCACGGCGGGGTGATCGCGCGGGCGCTGTTCGAGGTGCTGATGGACGACCTGGCCCGCCGGCTCGGGCGCGACCCGATCGACCTGCGCCTGCAGAACGTGATGGGGGCGGGCGAGACGACCTGCAACCATCTCGACATGAGCAGCCTGGGGATGCGCGAGTGCCTGGAGGCGGTGCGCGACGGCTCCGCGTGGAAGGAGCGCGAGACCCGGCGCGCCCCGGGGCGCGGCATCGGAGCGGCCTGCGGCTTCTTCGTCTCGGGGGCCGGCTATCCGATCTACCGGTCGGAGACGTGGCACTGCAACGTGATCGTGAAGCTGCCCGAGGTGGGCGGCAGCGTGCTGGTGCTGACCGGGGCGGCGGACATCGGCCAGGGGAGCGACACGGTGATGGCGATGATCGCCGCCGAGGTGCTCGGCGTGGAACTCGACGACGTGAAGGTGCTGTCCGGCGACACCGACCTGGCGCTCGACCTGGGCGCCTACTCGTCGCGCACCACCCTGATGACGGGCCACGCGACGAAGATGGCGGCGGAGGACGCCCGGCGGCAGGTGACGGAGGCGGTCGCGGGGCGGCTGGGGGTGCCGCCGGAGCGGCTGGAATGGCGGGACGGACGGCTGTTCGACCGCGAAGGGCGGGCGGACCTGGGCGCGCTGCGGCAGGTGTACGTCAAGGAGCACCGCGGCTTCGGCGACCCGCCGGCAGGCGACGGGCTCACCTTCCGCGAGGCGTCCCGCATCGCGTTCCTCGAACGCGGGGCGATCGTCGGCCGGGGGCACTACAAGCCGCCGGCGCTGGGCGGCACGCACAAGGGGGCCGCCGTCGGGACCTCGCCCGCGTACGGCTGCTGCGCGCAGGTGGCGGAGGTCTCGGTCGATCGGGAGACGGGGCAGGTCACGCTGCATCGGATCGTGGGGGCGCACGACTGCGGCCTGGCGATCAACGTGACGAGCGTCGAGGGCCAGATGCAGGGCTCGATGTCGATGGGACTCGGCGAGACGCTGTTCGAGGAGGTCAAGTTCGACGACCGGGGGCGCGTGTGCAACGCGAACCTGGGGGAATACAAGATCGCGACCGCGCTCGACGCGCCGAAAATGGAGTGCGTGATCGTGGAGAGCCGGGAGCCGAACGGCCCGTTCGGGGCGAAGGAGGTCGGCGAGGGGGGGATCATGCCGACGATGCCGGCGATCCTGAACGCGATCCGCGACGCGGTAGGGGTGCGGCCGGACGAGGTGCCGGTGACGCCGGAACGGCTCAAGCGGCTGCTGGACGCGGCGGAGGGGAACGCGGCGCCGTGCGTGGGGGAGGCGTGGCCGGAGGCGACCTGCGGGGGGCTCACCGGCCCGTCGCTCTGCGGTCGTTGAGCGGCGTCGCGCTCCGGGCTCGGGAATCGCCGGCGGGTGGACGGGGGCGCCGGCGGCGCGCGCCGGCCCAGACGGTGCCCAGGACGGCAAGGAGGAGGGAGGCGTTGTCGCCGCCGGGCGCGCAGCCGCAACCGCCGCCCTCGTCGACGGCGGCGCGGCAGGGGGGTTCGTCGAGGTCGAGGATCGTGTCGCAGTCGTCGTCGCGGCCGGGGCGGCAGACGGGCCGGGCGTTGGGGTGGATCGCGGGGTCCTCGTCGTAGCAGTCCGCGGGGGGGCAGTACGTATCGCCGTCGCGGTCGGTGCAGCCGCAGGTCTCGTCGGTCAGCCCGTCGCAGTCGTCGTCGCGGCCGTTGCCGCAGGTCTCGCCGCCGCTGGGGTGGGCGCCGGGGTCCCCGTCGTCGCAGTCCTCCCCGGCGCACCAGCCGTCGCCGTCCCGATCGGTGCAGCCGCAGTCCTCGTCGGTCAGCCCGTCGCAGTCGTCGTCCCGTTCGTCGCCGCAGCCCTCGGGGGCGCCGGGGTGGGTCCACGGGTCGCCGTCGTGGCAGTCCTCGGGCGGGCACCATCCGTCGCCGTCCTCGTCGGGGCAGGCGCAGTCCTCGTCCGTGAGCCCGTCGCAGTCCTCGTCGCGGCCGTCGCGGCAGGTTTCGGCGGCGCCGGGGCGGATCGCCGCGTCGGCGTCGTCGCAGTCGTCGGGCGGGCAGACGGTGTCGCCGTCGGCGTCGGTGCAGCCGCAGTCCTCGTCCGTGAGCCCGTCGCAGTCGTCGTCGCGGCCGTTGCCGCAGGTCTCGGCGGCCCCCGGGTACACGCGCGGCGCGGCGTCGTTGCAGTCGTCGGGCGCGCACCAGCCGTCGCCGTCCGCGTCGGTACAGCCGGCGACGAGCTGCCGGCGGCGAATCGCGCGGTAGTCGGAGGACAGGGTGCGGCTGTTGTGCACGATGCCGGTCGAGCACCCGCGCGCCTCGTAGGTCCACATCGAGCCCCACGGGTCGCCGCGTTCGAAGATCACGATGTGTCCCCCGCTGCCCGGGCAGCCGCCGCTCCGGTAGGAGGCGGCGTCGCCCCGTTGCAGGGCGTCGCGCGAGATCGGGTCCCACCAGATCTCGTCGCAGGTGAAGTCGAGGGTCGAATAGGGGTGGGCGCAGGTGGAGACGGGACTGGGGCTCGGGACCTGCCACACCTTCGCCGCGAACCCGGAACAGTCCGCGCCGTAGCTGCCGCTGTGGGTGCAGTCCGGACAGCTTCCCGAGCAGGACCCGTGCTGGGTGCCGTCGGTGCGCCAGCAGCCGTTGCCCCACCAGTACGAGTAGCCGACGCCGGAGGCCGCCAGATCGAGGATCTCGTCTCGGGTCATGTCGGCGGGAGCGGCCTGGAGGCGGGGCGGCGCGTGGAGGGTCAGGACGCCCAGCGCCAGCAGGGGAACGAAGACGCGGTGCCGACGTTCCATGCGCGCCACTCCATCCCGGCCCCCGGTCCCGGCCGGGCTCCCGATCAGAAGATGACAGGGGGCTCGGCGATCCGCAACAGGTTCAATCCGCCGGGCACCTGGTAGCTGGTGGCGAAGCCGTAGCCCATCACCTGCAGGCCGACCGGCTGGTCCGCTTCGAGCACGTGGGCGCCGCCGTACCAGCGCTCGAGCGGGACGCGGAGGACGGAGAACCCGTCGCCGATCGGGATCGGCGTCTCGCGGGGTACGCCGCCGTCGAGCAGCACGATCGCGCCGTCGGGGGGATGGGCATGGCATCCTCCGTTCTTCCCGGCCGGCCGGGCGAACGATGGGCAAGCAAGTCGCATACCTCCCGCGACGACGGCGGCCGAGGGGCCGCGAGGACCGGGGCGCGCGGAGGCGGGTCGAGCGGTTGCGGGCCGTTGCACGCGCTCCGCGCGACCCGAGGTGCGTCCGCCGCGGCGCGGGCGAAGGGTGGTGTGTCGCCTCCGGGCATCCACCGCTGCCGACCGCGGTCTGCACCGTCGCGAGCGCGAAACGCATCGCACCAACGGCGTTCGGACGGCTATACTGCGGGGCGCGAGGCGGCCGGCGGCGGGGCGGCCGCGCGGCGCGCGGACGGAAGGATGGTCTCGGGAGCGACACGGCCCGCACTCGCCGTCGCCCTGGCGGTCGGTTGCGCCGCCGCCTGCGGCGGCGGGAACGGGGCCTCGGGCAACGACGCGGGAGCCGGCGCGGAGGCGCCCGGAGGCGACGCGGCCGCGGCGGAGGACGCGCGGGACGAGGTCGGGGCGACGGACGACGGCGGCGACGTCGTGGCGCGGAACGAGGATGCCGCAGCGGAAGACGACGGCGGCGACGGGACGACGGACGTCGTCGAAGTGTACGTCGAGCACGTGGTGGCCGAGGGCGAGACGCTGTGGGACATCGCCCGCTCGTACGGCGTCGACGTCCGCGCGATCATGGCGGCCAACGGGTTGCGCGACCGGCAGGTGCGCCGGCTGAGCCGGGGACGCGTGCTGCGGATTCCCGGGGTGACGCAGGCGGTGCCGGTGCTGGGGGCGGCGGCGCGCGCGGCGCAGCTCCGGGCGAGTCTGCCGCCGCTGACCGACGGGGCGTACCACTTCCTCGCCCCGGGCGAGACGCTGTGGGACGTGGCGCGCCGCTACGGCAAGACCGTCGACGAACTGGTCGCGCGGAACGGCTTCACCGACGACGACATCCGGGCGCTGGCGGTCGGCCGCCCGGTGATCGTGCCGGGCATCACCGACGACCAGGTGCGGCCGGCGGAGCCGTCGACGCGGAGCGGCCTGGTGCACGTGGTGGGCCGGGGGGAGACGATCTGGGACCTGGCGCGGGCGTTCCAGGTCGGCGTCGGCCAGATCATGGCGGCCAACGGATTGTCGGCCGACGACGCGCGCGCGCTGCGGGAGGGGGCGGAACTGTTCATCCCCGGCGTGGCGCAGGACCGGCGCGGCCGCGTCCGTCGCGAGACGAGCGGCGCGGAACGGTCGGCCACGGCGCTGGCCCGCCGGCTGGGCCTCGGCACCGCCCAGTGCGCGCGGGACCTGTTGAACGGCCGCGCCCGGCGCTCGTGGGTCGAGGCCGCCGGAGAGACGGACAAGTTGCCGGGGACGCTGCGCTGGCCGGTGTCGAACGGCTGGTACGTGCGGGGCTGGGGTTCGGGCGAGGGAGGGTACCACCTGGCGACGGACATCATGGGCGAGATGGGTTGGAACGTCCGCGCGGCGGCGCCGGGGATCGTCGCCTACTCCGGCCACGAGGTCCGCGGGTACGGGAACCTGGTGATCGTGATCCACCCCGGCGGGTGGGTGACGGCATACGCCCACAACTCGGTCAACTTCGTCGTCGCGGGACAGCGGGTGCCGGCCGGAGGGATCCTGGCCGAACTGGGGAGCACGGGGATCAGCCGGGGGCCGCACGTGCACTTCGAGTTCATCTTCCGCGGACAGCTCTGCGACCCCGAGTCGCTGTTCCGGCCCGGAGTGCGGCATCGCAGCGGGAAGATCGAGCCGCTGCACTACGTGACCTGGACCGACCCCGACGACCGCCCCGCTTCGATCCGCTGCGCCGCGCGACGCCATCATCCGCGCTCGCGGTGGGTCGAGAACGAGACGCCCGAGGATGCACCGCCGGAGACGCCGTCCGGCCCGGACCCGGCGACCGCCACGCCGGAGGCGCCGTCCGGATCCCCGTAGCCGCGCGGGTCGCCGCCGCCGGCGCCTCGCCGGCCGCCTTTGACCGGCGGCCGCGAACAAGGCAGATTTCGACCGATCCGGCCCGGCCCGCTCGGGGGCCGGCACCGGGGAGCGAAGAGGACGATCGCGTGCGCGGACGAGCGGCACTTGCGGTTCCGGCGTGCATCGCGCTGCTGGCGGCGTGTCCGGCGAGCCGGGGCGGCGGCGGGCCGGGGGCGACGCCGGGGATCGGCGCGGGGGCGCCGGCCGGCGACGCGACCGTGGTGCAGCGGATCGAGCGATTGCTGGCGGACGCCGACGCGGCCTACCAGCGCGACCTGGACGTGGCGGCGGTGGTGAGCACGGTGGAGGAGGCGGTGGCGTTGGCCCGGCAGTACGGCGTCGTCGGGGCGGTCGCCGCGCGGGCCTGCGCGATGCGCGGCGTGATCCACGTCTGGATGGGGGAAACGGCGCAGGCGGTCGAGATGTTCGCGCTGGCGTTGTCGTTCGAGCCGGAATTGCAGGTTCCACCATCGTGGGGCGGCCCGGAGGTCGAGGAGGCGCTGGCGGAGGCGCGCCGGAGGATTCCGCCGACCCCGCCGGCCCCGCCGCCGGAGTCCGCTCCGCCGGCGCGTCACCGCCCGATCCTGGCGCAGACGCCGGACCATCCGATCCCGGTGTGGGGGGAGTTGCGGCCGGACCTGGCCGCCGCGACCGGCGCCCGGGCCGTGTTGTACTGGCGGTCGTCCCGCGCGCCGGAGGGCGGGTCGGTGCCGATGGCGCGGCTGCCGGGCGGGTACTACGTCGAGTTGCCGTGCGTGCAGCCGGTGCCGGAGTGGTGGGAGTACTTCGTGGTGATCGTGGACGCGGGCGGTGCGGTGCTGGCGAGCGTCGGCAACGCGGACCTGCCCTACCGGGTGACGATCACGCCGCGGCTGCCGGGACCTCCACCCACCTACCCCGACGGCTCGCCGATTCCGGCGTGCGGCTCCGGCCGTTGACAGCGGGACGCCGCGGGGGACGGTTTCCGCGGGGTCGCGCCGCGCACCGGCGGCCGGGTGGCCCGCGGGGACGGGACAACGACGCGGGCGACAGGAGCGGGGCATTCGTGGTAGCTTTACGCGCCCGGCGAAGGTGGAGGTTCGGCAACACCGGTTGGTTCGAGGGTGAGCGGTGTACGAGTCGCGGCGAGAAGGGATGGGGCGGCGAGCGAGCCTGGCGCCCGAGGACGGGACGGAGGTCGGGGACTACCTGCTGATCCGGCGGTTGGGGTTGGGGGGAATGTCCGACGTCTACCTGGCGCGGCCGAAGGACCCCGGGCGAGCGGCCGAGCGGGTGGCGTTGAAGCGGATGCGGCCCGACCTGGCGCAGATGCCGGAGTTCGTGGAGTTGTTCGAGCGGGAGACGCGACTGGCGCGCCGGCTCGACCACCCCAACGTGGTCCGCGTGCTCGATGCCGGCACCGACGCCGACGGACGGTGCTTCATCGTCACCGAGTACGTCGAGGGGCTCGACTGCTGGAAGATCACGCGGCGGCTGGGACGCCAGGGGGAGACGTTGCCGATCGATGCGGCGGTGCGGATCGTCGCCGCCACGCTGGAGGCGCTCGACCACATCCACAACCTCGCCGACGAGCACGGCCGGCCGTTGGGCATCGTGCACCGGGACATCTCGCCGTCGAACATCTTCGTTTCCCGGACCGGCGCGGTGAAGCTGGGCGACTACGGCATCGCGTTCCTGCCGAACGAGGAGGCGGAGACGAAGCGGCGCAAGCGGCTGCGGGGGAAGATCCGCTTCCTGTCGCCCGAGCAGATCGCCGGGCTGCCGGTCGACCGTCGTTCGGACCTGTTCGCGGTGGGGGTGCTGTTGGCCGAGCTGTGTCTGGGGCATTCGCCGTTCCAGGGCGACACGGACCTGGCGGTGCTGCTCAACATCCGCGACGTGCGGCTGAACCTGAACGAGGATTTCGAGCGGAATGTTCCGCGCGAGCTGCGGATCCTGCTGTTGCAGGCGCTGGCGCGCGACCCGGGCGACCGGTTCCCGGACGCCCGCGCCATGCTCGACGAACTGCTGACGTTCGCCGACCGGGCGGGCCTGGGACGGAATCCGACGGTGCTGGCCGACGTGGTCGAGCGACTCCTGCGGCCGGGCGACGTCGGCGACGCGGAAGTCCTCCGCTCCACGCTCACCCCGCTCGAGGACGCACCGATCGGCCCGCGCGAGCCGGTGCGGCTGGCGGACCAGGAGCGCACGCCGTCCATCCCCACTGTGCAGTACCGGGTCCGGCGTCCGGACGGCAGCGAGCTCGGACCGATGCCCTACGCGCAGCTCGCCGACGGGGTCGTGAGCGGCGAGTTCACGGCGCTGGATCACGTCTCCGCGGGCGGGGCCGGCTACGTGCCGCTGTCGGCGCTGCCCGCGGTCCGCCAGCATCTGCCGCTGCTCGAGCAGACGACGTCGCCGGTCGATGTTCCGGCCGGTCCCGACCGCCGCGGCACGCTCGAAGGGGACACCGTGGCGGGGGTGTTCCTGCTGCTGGCGGCGAAGCGGGAGACGGGGCTGCTGGTGATCGAGGCGCAGGGGGTGCGCAAGGAGGTCTATCTCGCCGAGGGCCACCCGATCTACGTCACGTCGAACGTGCGCAGCGAGCAGTTCGGCGAGTACCTGCTGGCGAACCGGCTGCTCGACCGCACGCAGCTCGACCTGGCCGTCGCGCTGATGCCCCGCTACGGGGGCCGGCTGCCCGACGCGTTGATCGCGATGGAGGCGATGGACCCGGTGACGGTCTTCGAGCATCTGTCGGCCCACCTCCGCCAGCGGCTGCTCGACCTCTACGCCTGGCGCACGGGAAGGTGGTCCTTCTACCGCGACGTGGCCTGCGACCGCGACTTCTTCCTGAATCCGGCGGGGGCGGATCTGTTGCGCGAGGGGATCGCGCTGTCGCTCCCGGCCCAGGAGGAGGAGGAGTGGTGGCGCTCCACCGCCCCCCTGACGCTCGTGCCGGAGCGGACGCCCAACCCGCCCCGTTCCTGGTGGAAGCTCGACGACACCGACCGCCTGCTGCTCGAACTGGTCCACCGGCGGATGAGCGCCGCGGAGCTCGCCGGGCTGGCGCGGGAGCGGCAGCCCGGCCTCGACGAGCGGGCCTTCCGTCGCTCGCTGCACTTCTGCCTGACGGCGGGGTTGATCGGCATCGCCTGGGCCTGAGCGACGGCGGCGGCGCCGGCGCGCCGGCGGCATCGCCGGAGGCCGTCGCCCGCGAGCGCTACGCGTCGCCGAACGGATTGGCGAGCGGCCGGAATGCGTCGGGCCGCGTCGAACCGCCCGCGTCGGGGGACGGGTTGGTCGTGCCGCCGCCGCGCCGCTCGAGGTCCGCCGGGATCACCACGTCGCCGGTCACCCGCAGGGACCGCGTCCAGATCTTCCACCCCGGCGCCTCGACCTTGATCCGGTACGGCTCCTCCCGGATCGGCACCTCGAACTCCCGCTCGACCGGCTCGTCGTCCACGAACACGCGCGCGCCGGGCGGCAGCCGGGTCACGCGGACCTTGGCCGAAGGGCCGGTCGCCGCATCGATCGAGGCGGCGGCCTCGCCGGACGGGGGCGCGTCGAGGGCCGCGTCGAGGGGCGCGAAGGCGCCGCCCGATTCGTCGGCGACGGGGCGGACCGGCGCGTCCGGCGCGACCACCGGCGCCGCGTCCTGCGGTCCGTGGAGCCCGAGGCCCGCGTCGGCGGCGAAGACGGGGCCGGTCGCCACCGGATAGGGCGGCGGCGACGCGCCGCGTTCCCGCGACAGCCAGAGCACGACGACGGCGGCGACCACGGCGGCGGCGAGCAGGGCGCCGACGACCACGAGAAGCCAGACGCGGGCCGGGACGACGACGATCGGCGGGCCCACCGGCGGCTCGCCTTCCGCGACGACTTCCCCCTCCGGTTCGCCGGCGGCCTCCGCGGCGACTTCCCCCTCCGGCGACGCGGCCGGCGCAGCGGCCGGCGGGGCGGCGAGTTCGCCCGACGGGATGGATTCCTCGAGCGTCTGGAGGGGGGTCATGACCAGCGGCGTCGGAACGTCCTGTCCGGGGAGAGCCGCAGAGGACGCGACGGGCGATCCGCTCCGCGCCGCCAGCTCGGCCTCCAGTCTCGCCACGGCCTTCTCCGCCTCGCCCGGCTCGAGCGACCGGGTCGGGCGGACGAAGTCGCGCAGGGCGCGCAGGGCGTCGGCGAACTCGGCGGCCGAGCGGAAGCGTTCCTCGCGGCGCTTCCGGGTCGCCCGCAGGACGATCTCCTCCAGCGCTTCGGGCAGGCCGGGTTCCAGCTTGCGCGGGCTGGGGAAGGGCTCCTCGAGCACCTTGGCGACGATCGCCTCGACGGACAGGCCGGTGTAGGGCAGTTCGCCGGTCAGCATCTCGTACAGGACGACACCGACGGCGTAGATGTCGGTGCGGTGGTCGATATCGCCGTCCCCGCGCGCCTGCTCGGGGGAGAGGTAGTACGGCGTGCCGAGAACCTTGCCCTCGATCGTGCGGCGGGGCGCGGCGGGACCTTCCCGTTCCAGGCGGGCGAGCCCGAAATCGATCAGCTTGACCCATTCCTCGCCGGAGGCGCCCGCGACCAGGATGATGTTCTCGGGCTTGAGGTCGCGGTGGACGACGCCGGCGCGGTGGGCGGCTTCGAGCGCATCGAGGACGTGGATGGCGATGTGGACGGCACGCGACGGTTCGAGGGACCCTTCGCGCTCGAGGACCAGGGAGAGTTCCTCGCCGTCGAGGAGTTCCATGACGATGAACAGCTCGCCGCTCTCGAGCTGGTCGACGTCGAAGATCTGGACGATCCCGGGGTGGCGGGCGGCGCTGGCGGCCTGGCCCTCGGTGAGGAAGCGGCGGGCGACGCCGGGGAAGCGGGCCAGGTCGCGGCGCAGGACCTTGAGCGCGAAGCGCTGGCCGATCCGTTCGTGGACCGCCTCGTAGACGTCCGCGAGCGCGCCGCCGCCGATGCGCCGCTGGATGCGGTACTTGCCGCCGACCACCTGTCCGACCAGGTCCTTCGTGCGCGAGCCGGCATGCCGCGGGTCGGGACCGGCGTTCGACGGGTCCATCCTGGCCACGATACCGCGACCGGGCGAGCGGGGCAACCGAACGGAGTCGCGAGGGGTGATTTCAGCGGCGGCGGCGCAGGACGAGGCCGAGGCAGGCGAGCGCGAGGAAGGCGGCGGCCGCCGGCGAACGAACCGGGGCGGAGGCGGCGCGGCAGCTGCAGCCGAGACCGTCGTCGGTGTCGGCGGGCGGGGGAACCCAACTGTCGGGGCGCGCGTCGCCGGCCGTCTCGGGGTCGGCGTCGGCGTCGGCGCCGGGGTCGGCGTCGGCGTCGGCGCCGGGGTCGGCGTCGCCGTCCCCGTCGGCGTCCGCGTCCGGGCCGGCGGTCACCGGCACGCACTCGCCGGTGCGGCATTCGTAGCCGGCGGGGCAGACGGCGCCGAGGCAGTTGTCGACGCAGGCACCGCCCTCGCAGTGGAAGCCCGGTTCGCAGGTGACGGAGAGGCAGGATTCGGGGAGGCAGCGGCCGTCGGCCTGGCAGATTTCGCCGGGCGGGCACGGTTCCCAGTCGCAGCGGGTCTCGCAGATCCCGTGGGTGCACGTGCTGCATTCGTCGCAGACCATCACGGCGCAGAGGTCGACGCAGTTGCCGGCGACGCAGACGCGGTCCCACGGACAGACGACGCCGTCGCAGGCGCCGACGCAGACGCCGTCCACGCAGCGCAGTCCCTCGTCGCAGACGACCCCGACGCACTCCGCATCGATGCAGCGTCCGTCGTCGCCGCAGATCTGACCGGGCGGGCAGCCGAACTCGGAGCAGACGGTGCGGCAGACGCCGTGGTCGCAGATCTCGAACGGCGCGCAGAGGCCGTCGTCCTCATCGACGGCGCCGTCGCAGTCGTTGTCGAGAGCGTCGCAGCGCTCGGCGGAGGGGGCGACGTTGCCGACGCAGATCACGTCGGCCGCCACGCACTGGGTGCGGCCCTCGGCGCAGACCCCCACGGCGCCCGGGACGGTGCAAGGGTTGCCCGCGTCGGGGCAGATGATCGTCCCGCTGCGGATCTGCCAGCGCCAGATTCCGGGTTCGCCGACGTTGGAGTCCTCGCAGCAGATGGTGTGGATCGAGCCGGTGCGGGAGCCGGGGATCTCCACGTAGTTGACGCTGTCGCCGGCGTCGAAGCCGACCTGGGCGGCGAAGCCGCCGAAGCCGCCGGACCCGCCGCTGGCGTCCCCGGTGGTCCACTCGCAACGCTCGAACCGGAACTCGACGTCGAAGTCGCCGGGGGCGACGCCGCAACCCGAGGTGGCTTCGGTGATGATCATCTGGAAGCTCATCCGGCGGTTGAGGTGGCAGGAGTAGTAGCCGACCTGGTCCCAGGTGATGACCCAGCGGCCGCGCTCGAGGTACCACCACGCGCCGTTGCTCGAGGGGTTCTCGCACGGGCCGTCGCCCGGCTCGGAGGTGTACGCGCCGAGGCCGCGGCAGTCTCCGTCGACGAGCGGTCGCAGATCGACGTCGGCCCAGTAGGCGGCGATCATCGGCCGGGCGGCGACGGGGAACGCGTCCGGGGTGTAGATCGGCTCGGCCCCGCTGAACGTGATGTTGCCGTTGGTGTTGACGTAGGCCGAGGTGTGGGTGGCGGAGAAGAAGTGCAGGCCGGCGGGAAAGTAGGGGGTCAGATCGATGCGGGCCGAGGAGCCGTCGTCGTTGGGGGAGAGGCACCGGGTGCCGAAGCCGCGCGGCCCGCCGAAGGTGTTGATCAGCGGGACGGCGGCCCGGGCGACGGAGGCGGCCGACAGGGCGACGACCAGGGTCGCGGCGGCGACCGCCCAGGGGGAACCGATGCGTTGCGTCATGGCGGAACCTCCTCGTCGAAGAGAGGATACACCGGGAAGGCGGCGCGCGGTAGGGCGAGTCTCCGCGGGGGGAATGTCAGACTTCGCGGAAGGTGCCGAAGCGGTGGAACAGCTCGGTCTTGTGCAGCACGAGGCCCAGGAGCTCGGCCAGCGTCCGCTCGCGTTCGTCGTCGGGATAGACGAGCCCGAGGGCGGCGAGGCGTTGGCGGATCTTGTCGAGCAGATCGGCGACGACGTGGGGGTCGCGCGGCCGGACGCGGTTGCGGACGGCCGCCTCGAGGAACCGGCGGTGGTGGCGCAGCAGGGTGAGCGCGGGGCTGGTCGGGCGCTGGAGCCGGTCGGGCTTGCGGAAGATCCCGCGCAGGTCGTCGTCGAGGAACCCCTGGGCCCGCTTGAGGTACCGCTTGCGGCTGACGCGGAAGAACTGGGCCACGGTGCGGCGGATCTGTTCCACCGGCTTGTCGATCTGGCCTTCGCCGGGCTGGACGAGCGGGGCGCGGGCGCCGTAGCTGCGGACGAGCCGGCCGACGTAGGCGATCTTGCGGAGCGCCCCGAGGCGCCCGCGGTAGCGTTCCTTCCAGCCGCCGGTGCGGTCGAGGAACACGGCGAACGTCTCGGCGAAGTCGTCGTCCGGGTGCTTCTGGGCGTACCAGTCGAAGTCGGGGTTGACGTGGTCGACGCTGTACGGGTCGAAGCGGTAGCGGTCGTGCTCGGGGTAGGTCGTGAAGAAGTTGCCGCGAATGCCGAAGACCCGGCGGAACTCGGGCAGCAGGTACAGCTTGTGGGCGTAGCAGAAGGCGTGGCCGATCTCGTGGCGGAGGAGCAGGACGAGGTCCATCTCGTCGCGGCGGCGGCCGATGCGGTCGGCGTGCAGGTCGCGGAGCAGCTCGTCGGTGTCCCAGAAGCCAAGGCCGATGTTGGCGGTGCCCTGGACGCAACCGTATTCGTCGGAGAGGTAGAAATGGGGTTCGAGGGCGATGCCGAAGGCGCGGGCATCCTCCAGCGCCCGCTCGACGCAGCGTCCGAGGAGGGAGCCGGGGAGGCGGAGGGGCAGGTCGCAGACGCGCGAGGACAACAGCTCCGCCTTGCGCGTCTCGTCGTCGAACAGCAATCGGCGCGAGAGTCGCACGCTCACTCCAGCGCCAGCCGGACGGTCCGGTCGCACAGTTGGGCGTGGGTCATGCCGGCGTGCCGCGCGGCGCGCGCCAGCCCGGCATCGGCCGAGATGTCGCAGTTGGGGTTGACATCGACCACGAACGGCCGGTGGCGCCGGACGCGGAAATCGATCCGGGCGTAGCCGCGCAGGCCGAGCACGCGCCAGGCACGCGTGGCCGTGGCAGCGAGGCGGTGGCGGAGCGCCTCGGAGATCGGCGCCGGCAGCACCGGGTTGGTGTGGCGGTAGTACGGCGAGGCCGGGTCCCACTTGGCCGAGAAACTGCAGATGCGCGGGAGGGACCGGGGAAGGCCGCGGTACGACAGCTCGGCCACCGCCAACACCTCGGGTTGCTGGTTGCCGACCATCGCGACCTGGAACTCGCGCCCCGCGACGAACCGCTCGACGAGCGCCGGCTGGCGGAAGTAGCGGTGGACGTACTGGACGCGCCGGTGGAGGGCGGCCTGCGTCTTGACCACGCTCCGGGCGGTGATCCCGAGCGACCCGTCCGAGAGGGCGGGCTTGACGATCGCCGGCAGTCCCGGGTGTCCCTCGGCCTCCTCGCCCGGGGCGACCGTGAGGAACTCCGGCGTATCGACGCGCGCGGTGCGGAGCAGGCGCTTGGTCATCGCCTTCTCCAGGCAGACCGCCAGGGCGAGGCAGCCGTTGCCCGTGTAGCGCAGCCGCACCAGTTCGAACAGGGCGGCGGCGTTCTTCTCGAGATCCGCCGCCCCCGCGACCCCCTCGCAGAGGTTGAACACGACCTTGGGGCGGAAGCGCCGCGCGACCGCCAGGAACCGGCGCGGGTCGCGCCCGAGCGCCGCCGACTCGACCCGGTAGCCGGCCTCCCGGAGGGCTCCCGCAACGTCGTTGACGGTGGACAGGATGTGTTGTTCCAGCCGGGGTCGGCCGTTCTTGTCGCGACCGAGCCGCGTCGGGCTGTAGGCCACCAGCACGCGGATCATGACCCTGTCAACAGAACCCGGCCGGGGATGGAAGTCAAGGGCGAACCATGGCAGACTCGCCGCGCCATGACGTCCCGCACCGAACACGACCGGCTGGCCGTCGTCGATTTCGGCGGCCAGTACGCCCACCTGATCGCCACGAAGATTCGCCGCCTCCACGTGCTGGCGGAGATCCGCCAGCCGGACGACCCGCTGGAAGCGTTCCGGCCGTACCGGGGGATCATCCTCTCCGGCAGTCCCGCGCTCGCCTCCGCCGGCGGGGAGGCCGACTGGAACCGCGCGATCCTCGACCTCGACGTCCCCGTCCTCGGCTTCTGCTTCGGCCACCAGGAGATCGCCAAGCACTACGGCGGGCGCGTGGAGCACTGCCAGCGCGAGTACGGACCGGCGCGGCTGCGGATCGCGCGGCCGTCGCCGGTCTTCGCCGACGTGCCGCGCGAGTCGACGGTCTGGATGTCGCACGGCGACACCGTCGTCGCCCTCGGACCCGGATTCGTCGAACTGGCCGCCTCCCAGGTGACGGGCGACGAACGGCCGCATCGCAACGCGGCGATCGCCGACGAGCGGCGGAGGCGCTACGGCTTCCAGTTCCACCCCGAGGTGGACGACACCGAGTTCGGCGAGCGGATGCTGGCGAACTTCGCGCTCCGCATCTGCGGTTGCACGCCGAGCTGGACGATGGACCGCTACGTCGACGAACAGATCGATGCGATCCGCCGGCAGGCCGGGTCGACCGGCGTGTTCCTGCTCGCCTCCGGCGGGGTCGATTCGACGGTCTGCGCCCGCCTGCTCGCCGAGGCGCTCGGGCCGAAACAGCTCCACCTGCTGCACGTGGACAACGGCCTGATGCGCAAGGACGAGAGCCGCGGGGTGATGCGGTCGCTCGAGCGGCTGAACGTGTCGAAGAACCTGCATTTCGTCGACGCCGCCGACGACTTCCTCGCCGCCCTCCGCGGCCTCGTCGACCCGGAGGCGAAGCGCAAGGCGATCGGACAGACCTACGTGGACGTGTTCGACCGCGAGGCCGAGCGCCTGGAACTGGGCTGCATGCTGCTGGGCCAGGGGACGATCTACCCGGACACGATCGAGACCGGCGGGACGAAGCGCGCCGACGTGATCAAGACCCATCACAACCGCGTGCCGGTGATCGAGCAGCTGATCGCGCAGGGCCGCGTCGTCGAACCGCTGCGCGAGCTGTACAAGACCGAGGTGCGCGAACTGGGGCAGACGCTGGGCATCCCCGAGGAGCTGCTGTGGCGCCATCCGTTCCCCGGCCCGGGCCTCGGCATCCGGCTGCTGTGCTCCGACGGGGAGCCGCCGCCGGGCTTCGAGGCGGCCGCGCCGGCCGCGGGCCGAGCGCTGCGCGAGATCCTCGCCCCGGCCGGCCTGCAGGGCGACCTCCTGCCGGTCCGCTCGGTGGGCGTCAAGGCCGACCTGCGCAGCTACGAGCTGCCGGTGCTGGTGTGGGGCGAGATGCCGCACGAACGGCTGGTCGAGGTCGCCGCGCGGGTGTTCAAGCTCGTGCCCGGCGTCAACCGCGCCGTGCTCGACCTGACCGGTCGCGGCTTCCGCACCGCCCGGCCGCTCGCGGCCGGCGTGACGCGCGAACGCCTGGACCTGTTGCGCGAGGCCGACGCGATCGTGATGGGAACGCTCGAGCGTTCCGGCCTGATGCGGGCGATCTGGCAGTGCCCGACGGTCGCGGTGCCGCTGGAGCTGGACGGCCGCCGCGGCGAGTTCGTGGTGGTGCGGCCGATCCACTCGGAACGGGCGATGACCGCCCGGCCGGCCGATCTGCCGGCGCCGGTGCTGGACGCGATCCGCGGAATCCTCGACCTGCCCGGCGTCGTCGGTCTGGGCCTCGACCTGACGACCAAGCCGCCCGGGACGATCGAATGGGAGTAGCGGCGACCGGCGCGCACGGGATCGATCCGGGCGCCCGCGTGGGCGTGTGCCTGTCGTCCGGCTTCTTCGGCTTCTTCGCCCACGCCGGTTTCGCGCTGGCGCTGGAGGAGCTCGGCGTGCGGCCCGCGGCGGCGAGCGGGTCGAGCGCGGGGGCGATCGTCGCGGCGCTCTGGGCGTCGGGCCGCTCGGCCGCCGAGATCCGCGTCCGGCTGCTCTCGTTGCGCCGGGCGGAGTTCTGGGACCCCGCCCCGCCTCTCGACTGGCTCCGCGGTCCGCCGGGCTTGCTGCGCGGCGAGGCGATGCAGCGGCTGCTCGAGCGTCACCTGGCGTGCCGGACGTTCGAGGAGTGCCGGTTCCCGGTGACGGTCAACGCCTTCGACGTGGGGCTGCGGCGGGCCGTGCGGCTGTCCGCCGGGCCGCTGGCGCCGGCGGTGCGCGCCTCCGCGTCGCTGCCGGGTCTGTTCCAGCCCCCGCGACTCGACGGCCGCTGGCTGCTCGACGCCGGCTTCGTCGAGAAGACGCCGGTGGAACCGCTGCTCGAACGCCCGGATCTGGACCTGGTGCTGGTGCACCACCTGCGCTCGGCGGCGGCCCCCGCAACGCGGGCGGGGCGCCCGCGCCCGCTGGAGGTCGCGCGCGCGGCGCTGGAGGCGTTGCGCGGTCGGCTGGACGAGGCGCTGCTCGAGGCCGCGGCGCGGCGCGGCCGGCGGCTGGTGGTCGTCGAGCCGGATCCGCCGCGCTGCGGCCCGTTCCGGCTGGACCGGGGACCGGCGGCGGTCGAAGCCGCACGGACCCACGCGCTGCGGGTGCTGGGGGGATCGGCGCGGTGACGCACCCGCTGCTGCGGCTGGCGCGCCACGGGCGTCTGTCCGACCTGCGCTACTTCCTGCCCGGCCCGTTCCTCGGCCGGGTGCTGGCCCTCGCCCGGCAGACCCACGGCGAACTCGGCCCGACGCCGCTGGACCGGCGGGATCCGGAGTACGTGGGGGCGGTGGTCGAGGCGGCGCGCGTCCTGTTCCGCCGGTGGTTCCGCCCGCGGCTGGAGGGGCTGGAGCACCTGCCGGCCGCGGGGCCGGCACTTCTGGCGGGCAACCACAGCGGCGGGCTGCAGACGTTCGACGCCCTGCTCGTGTTCCAGGCGGTGTGGGACCGGTTCGGCCCCGAGCGGCGGTTGTACGGGTTGGGGCACGACGCGATCCAGTGGGACCCCTTGCTCCGGCACTACCTCGCGCCGCTGGGCATCCTGCGCGCGTCGCACGGCGATGCGGAGCGCGCGCTGGCCGCGGGCCACCTGGTGCTGGTCTACCCCGGGTCCGACTACGACTCGTTCCGCCCCTTCTGGGAGCGCGGGCGGGTGGTGTTGGGAGGCCGGACCGGGTTCGTGCGGCTGGCGTTGCGGGCCCGCGTGCCGGTGATTCCGGTGGTCGGGGCGGGAGGGCAGGAGCAGTTCATCGGGTTGACGCGCGGCGAACGACTCGCGGAGCGGTTGGGACTGCCGCGACGGCTCCGAACGAAGGCCTTTCCTCTGGCCCTGTCGGTCCCATGGGGCCTGACGTCGGCGTGGGTGCCGTACCTGCCGCTGCCGGCGCAGCTCACGGTCTCCTTCCTGCCGGCGCTGCGCTGGGACCGGCTGCCGGCCGGTTCGGAGCGGGATCCGGAGGCGGTGCGAGCCTGCTACCGCGAGATCGAATCGGTGATGCAGGCGGAGTTGACGCGGCTGTACCGGGGGCGGATCCCGTGGCTGGGCAGGCCGGAGGACCGGGGCCGGACGCGGTGAGCGGCGGCGGGAGCCGCGCCGGCCCGCCGAACCGGCGACTCAGGCCGTCCGGCCCGCGAGGTCGATCATCCAGACGACCAGGGCGGAGAGGAAGGCCGAGCAGGGGATGGTGAGCAGCCAGGCCCAGACGATGCGGCCGGCGACCCCCCAGCGCACGGCGGAAGGGTTGACGGTGGCGCCGACGCCGACGATCGAGCCGGCGATCGTGTGGGTGGTGCTGACGGGAATGCCGAGGAAGCTGGCCACGAAGATCGACAGGGCGCCGCCGGTCTCGGCGCAGAAGCCGCCGACGGGCTTGAGGTCGGTGAGACCCATGCCCATCGTGCGGATCACGCGCCAGCCGCCGAGGAGGGTGCCGAGCGAGATGGAGGCGTAGGAGGCGAACACGACCCACGTCGGGACGCCGAAGGTGTCCAGGTAGCCGGTGCTGAACAGGAGCACCGCGATGATGCCCATCGTCTTCTGGGCGTCGTTGGAGCCGTGCCCGAGGGAGAAGGCGGCGGAGGAGACGAGCTGGCCGACGCGGAAGAAGCGGTCCACGCGCCGCGGCGTCCAGCGGCGGAAGATCCAGAACACGGCGACCATCAGCAGGTAGCTCAAGACCAGGCCGAGCAGGGGGGAGACGACGATGAACAGGGCGACCTTGCCGAGCCCGTCGGCGACGAGCACGTCCGTGCCGCAGTGGGCGACGCCGGCGCCCGCCAGACCCCCGATCAGGGCGTGGGAGACGCTGATCGGCAGGCCGAGCTTGGTGCAGCCGGCGCTCCAGAGGATCGCGCCGACGAGCGCGGCCAGCACGAGCCAGGGGGTGACGATCGCGGGATCGACGATCCCCTTGCCGATCGTGGTCGCCACGGCGACGCCGAACGTGAAGACCGCGGCCATGTTGAAGAACGCGGCCCAACCGACGGCGACCCACGGCGGCAGCACGCGGGTCGAGACGATCGTGGCGATCGAATTCGCCGCGTCGTTCATGCCGTTGACGAAGTTGAAGACCAGCGCCAGCGCGACGAGGAAGATGACGAGCGTCAGCACCGCCGCCTCACCCCTGCTCGATCACGATCCCCTCGATGATGTTCGCCACGTCCTCGCAGCGATCGATCGCCGTCTCGAGGACCTCGTAGATCTCCTTCCACTTCATCAGTTTCCGCAGATCCTGCTCCTCGTGGAACAGCCGTGCGATCGCCCGGTGCGCCACCGCGTCGCCCTCGTTCTCCAGCCGGTTGATCTCGATGCACAGATCCAGGACGGCCCGTGGATTCTTGCGCGAACGTTCCAGTTCGCCGACGGCCTTGGGCAGCAGCCGGGCGGCCCGCGTCAGCACGCTCGCCAGCTCCCGGCACTCCGGCGTCGCCTCCCGGATCTCGTACAGTTCCATCCGGGCCGCGGCGGAGTCGACCAGGTCGAGCACGTCGTCCAGGCGCCCGGCCAGCCGGTGGATGTCGTCGCGGTCGAACGGGGTGACGAACGTCCGGTGCACCGTGTCCACCGTCCGGTGCGTCACCTCGTCCGCCTCGTGCTCGTACGACTTGATCCGCCGCACGTGCGACGCGAGGTTCCCCATGTCGGCCAGCATCGCCTCGAACGCCTCGCACGCCGCCACGCTCTTCTCCGCCGCCTTGGCGAACAGCTCGAAGAAGATCCTCTCCCGCGGAATCAGGGCTTCCAGCATCGCGGCGTCACCCTCCCCTTCCCCGTCCCCATGCGTCCAGCCCGGCCGAGCCGGCTCCCGCTCGTGTACTATGCCGCCGCCCCGGATTGCAACCGGGACGTTCCGCCCGCGCCGGGAGGACGGCGTCCCGGCTCGACCCGCGTCGCGGAAGGCACCGCGGGACCGCTCGACGGCCGCGCATCCGGACGGCTCGCGGGGACGGACCGATCGATGGGCGGTCGCGCCGGCGCGGGCCCCCGGTCAGCGGCACGGGATGCGCCAGGCATCCAGATCCAGGCGCTTGATCAGCGTGTCGAAGTCGAGCGCGTTGGCGCGGGGACAGATCGTGCCGGCCAGACCCGCATCGCCGTATTCGACCTGGAACACCGCCTTGCCCGCCACGACGAACGGCCGCAGCAGGTCGCACTCGTCCCACTGGAAACACTCCTCGTTCAACGCCCAGTCGAAGTCGGCCAGCAGGTCCTCGACCTGCTCGAGGTCGTTCTTCAGGCCCACGCTCAGCCCGCGGGCGTGGGCCTCCGCGGCGAGGAAGCGGTTGTAGTCGAGCTGGTGGGCCGCGATCAGGGGGAACCCGGAGTCGTTCGCGTAGGCATCGACATTGTCGGGCTCGACGCCGTCGCACCGCCGGGCGACGGCGCGATCGAGCCGGGCCTGCATGATGCGGCGGACGTCGGGCGACCGGATGTCGAGCCAGCGTTCGCCGGGCCAGCCGTCGAGCGGTTCGCCGACGGCGGCGGCCGGGAAGTCGCCGGCGTCCTCGCGCCATTCCTCGCGGCTGCCGGCGCTGAAGTAGCAGATCACGACGACCCCCCGCGCCCGCAGGCCGTCGATCACGGCCTGGGGCGCCTCGAACAGGTCGATGTCGTACATCTCGACGTCGAGCGAGTCATCGATCGTGCCGGTGAGCTGCCACTGCCAGCGGGTGCCGGGGGCGGGGCGCCAGATGCCGGAGGACACGTCGGACGTGTCCGCCGCGTCGGAGACCTCGTCGGCGGGCGGGCGATCCTCGGAGGCGTCTCCGAGGGCGTCGGGCGGTCCGTCGGGAAGCGCGGCGTCTTCCTCGCCGCCGTCGGGCCGGTCGCCGGCGGCGTCCGGCGTGGACTCGCCGCCGAGGTCCTCGCCGGCGACGTCGGCCACCTCGACCACGTCGGCCGCATCGCGCGCGTCGTCGTCGCCGCAGGCGGCCGCCGCCAGCGCGGCGGCCAGCGGAAGTCCGAGCCGAATCGCGAGGCGTGCGCGCTGCATGTCGTCCTCCGTGGCGTCCTCGACGCAAGCCGAAGATACCCCGCGCCGGGCGACGCGGCAACGACGGACGGGGACGGCGCCGTGCGGTCCAGGTCAGCGGCCGAAGCGGCGGGTGCGCTGCTGGTAGGTGCGGACGATGCGCAGGAAATCGATCTCGCGGAACGCCGGGAAGTGGACGTCGGTGAAGACCAGCTCGGAGTAGGCGGCCTGGAACAGCAGGAAGTTCGACAGTCGGACCTCGCCGCCGGTGCGGATCAGCAGGTCGGGCTCGTCGGCGCCCGCGCAAAGCCGCTCGCCGAGCAGGCGTTCGTCGACGGCGGCGGGGTCGAGGCGTCCGGCGGCGACGTCGTCGGCGATCGAGCGCACCGCGTCCACGATCTCCTGCCGGCCGCCGTAGGCGAGGCAGATGCGGAACTCGAATCGGTCGTAGCCGGCGGTGACCGCCTCGGCCCGGGCGGCGGCGGCGGCGACGTCGTCGCGGAGCTGGTCGGGCCGGCCGAGGATCCGGACGCGGATGCGATGGCGGTGGACGCGCGCGTCCTCCGCCAGTTCCCCCAGCTTGCGCGCGAACAGGTCCATCAGCGCCTGGACCTCGGCCGGGTCCCGGCGGAGGTTCTCGGTGGAGAGCGCGTAGACGGTGAGCGTGTGGACGCCGAGCTTGCGGCACCAGTCGAGCAGCCGCTCGAGGGTCTCGGAGCCGAGGAGGTGCCCGTCGGTGGCGGCCAGGCCGAGGCGGCGGGCGTAGCGGCGGTTGCCGTCGAGAATCACGGCGACGTGGCGGGGAATCGAGCCGGTCGACACCTCGCGGCGCAGTCGCTCGACGTAGGCGCGCTCGAGCAGCCGGCGGGCGGTCCGGCCGAGAACCTCCAGGGCACGCGTTTCGGCCACGGTCTCCCTCCCGTCCCTCAGCCGTCGCGCTCGGCCGCGGCGACGGCGGCGAGTTCCAGCCAATCGCGCCACGGGCCGGCCGGGAGGACGCCGAGGGCGGCGACGGCGCGCCGGGCGT